>CAYZGY010000624.1:0-865 GCA_964478085.1 uncultured Planctomycetia bacterium | reverse complement strand
CCAGCGAGCGACGAAGGGAACGCGGATGCCGCCTTCGTGGACGCTGACCTTGAGTCCGCGAAACCTGCCCGCGCTCTCGAAGAACTTCGAGTCCGAGCCGCCGTTGAAGGTCGGGCCGTTGTCACTCGAGAACATCACGAGTGTATTCTTCGTCAGGTCGAGCTCGTCGAGGAGGTCGAGAATCGCTCCGACCTCGCGGTCGAGTTGCGTCACCATCGCCGCGTAGCCCGCGCGCGGGCGCGGGTGGGGCAGGTAGGCTTTCTGTCCGAGGTAGTGTTTCTCGTCCCACTC
The DNA here is from genome assembly GCA_964478085.1 of uncultured Planctomycetia bacterium. Taxonomy (GTDB): domain Bacteria; phylum Planctomycetota; class UBA8108; order UBA8108; family UBA8108; genus CAYMLL01. Next base: position 574 of record CAYZGY010000624.1, on the reverse strand, counting down.
GCGCGGGTACTCGTCGAGGCGCTTCTCGGGAACTTGAATCGAGACGTGCGGGATCGGGCTCGGGTAGTAGAGAAAGAACGGGCGGTCCTTGTTCTCGCGGACGAAGCGAAGAGCCTCCTCGCTCATCTTCTCGGGCGCGTAGGTCTTGCGCGCGAAACGCCGAAAGTACTCGGCCTCCGTCGCGAGGGGCTCCTCGATCTTCTGGTGCGAGTGGAACCAGTCGTTCCCCTCGAGCATGTCTTTCTTGTCGTTGCGCCACAGGTGCGTCGGGTAGTAGTTGTGCGCGACACGCTGACAGAGGTAGCCGTAGAAAAGATCGAAGCCCTGGAGGTTCGGGGCACCCGATGTGCCGGGGCCACCGAGTCCCCACTTGCCGATCGCCGCCGTGCGATAACCGGCCGACTGGAGGTAGCGCCCGAGCGTCTGCGTTCCCTTCGGCAGCGGGTATTGTCCTTCCTTCGCGTCCTTGCCCCAGCCGCCCCCTTCCCAGTTGTTGCGTACGATGCTGTGACCCGTGTGGAGGCCCGTCAGCAAGACGCAACGAGACGGAGCCCAGACCGGGCTCCCCGAATAG
>CAYZGY010000623.1:0-5215 GCA_964478085.1 uncultured Planctomycetia bacterium | reverse complement strand
TTCGAGCGCGCGCAGGAGCGCAGGCTTCGCAAGACCTGCCAGATAGCGATCGTCATTCGTCTCGGGAAAGCCGATCGAGCTGCTCATCATCGAGGAGCGAAAGAACAGGCCCCTCACCCAGACCGAGCCAACGATCGTCGATATCGTAGCCGACCACGACGCGGCGGCTAACCGAAAATAAAGAAGGCCCGCCCGAGCCATTCGCAGACTCGGACGGGCCTCCTTCAGAGCGGACGAGACGTCCCGAAGAACGCAGAACTCAGCTCTGGTAGCCCTTCTCGCCGTGCTGCGAGAGGTCCATTCCGGTCGCTTCGTCGTCCTCGTTCGGACGAAGACCGATCGTCGCGCCGATGACCTTCAGGAAGATGAACGACATGACACCCGCGTAGACCCAAGTGATCACGACGCTCGCGAACTGGGACATGAACTGCGAGCCACCCGCTTCGACACCGAGGTTCGAGTGACAGAGAACGCCGGCGAGAAGCGCACCGACGTTTCCACCCATACCGGGGACACCGATGACGTCGAGACTGTCGTCGTAGCCGACCTTCTCCTTGACGATCGCGACGCAGATGTAGCAGACGACCGCGACGACGATTCCCATGATGAACGCAGCACCGGGGTAGACGTTTCCACAAGCCGGCGTGATGCAGACGAGACCGGCGACGAGACCAGTGACGACGCCGAGGAGACTCGCCTTGCCGCAGTGGATCCACTCGATGATTCCCCAGGTGAACGCCGCGACGGCCGCACAGATGTGCGTGACAATGAAGGCGTTACCGGCGACGTCGTCCGCCGCGAGCTCGCTACCGGCGTTGAAGCCGAACCAACCGAACCAGAGGAGTCCGGCACCGAGGGCACACATCGGCAGGTTGTGCGGAGGCATCGGATCGCCCGGGTAGCCTTTACGCTTGCCGAGGACGAGACAGAAGACGAGCGCCGAGACTCCGGACGAGATGTGAACGACCGTTCCGCCCGCAAAGTCGATCGGCTTCGCATTGAACCACTTCATCATCCAGCTGAGCTCCTCGTCACCACTGAGGATTCCGCCACCCCAGACCCAGTGACAGATCGGAGCGTAGACGAGGATGAGCCAGAGTGTCGTGAAAACGCAGAAGGCCGAGAACTTGATGCGCTCGGCGAACGCACCCGAGATCAGCGCGGGCGTGATGATCGCAAACATCATCTGGAACCCGAAGCCGACGAAGAACGGAAAGTCACAGTCCGGCCAGACATCTCCGTGACTGACACCACTGAGGAACGCGTACTCGGTCGGATTTCCGAAGAATCCACCGACCGACGGGCCGAACGCGATGCTTCCAGCACAAGCGAACCAGACCACCGAGCACAGTCCCATGCAGAAGAAGCTGTGCATCATGGTGCTGAGGACGTTCTTCGAGCGCACGAGGCCGCCGTAAAAGAGCGCGAGGCCCGGCGTCATCAGAAGAACGAGCGCGCAGCAAACGATCATGAACGCGGTGTTCGTAGGATCGATCGTCGGCGCTTCGCCTTCCTGCGCATAGAGAGATCCACCAAAAATAAACCCGAGACCCAGAAGCGTCATCAGGTACCGATTCAGCTTAGAACTCATCGTGCATGTTTCCTTTTATCCGATTTGCAAAGAGAGTTCGTCGCGCGCGGCGACGTAAGAAGACTCGCGACGTTCCAAGCAGGTTATTCGTCTGTAGGACCCCAAATATCCACGAGACAAACACTTCCATCCGAGGCGATCCGAGAGACAAATCAGATCGCCTCGCCACCGCGCTCACCCGTACGGATGCGAACGGCGTCTTCGAGCGGCATGACGAAAACCTTTCCGTCGCCGATCTTGCCTTCTTCACCGCTGCGACCGCCGCTGATGATCGCTTCGATCGTCGCCTCGACGAACTCGTCGTTCACCGCGATCTCGAGCTTGACCTTGCGGATCAGGTTCACCTGATACTCGTGACCTCGGTACACCTCGGTGTGACCCTTCTGGCGTCCGATGCCTTGCACGTCGCTGACGGTCAGGCGGAAAACCTCCACCTTGCTCAACGCTTCCTTGACAGCTTCCAGCCGCGAAGGCTGGACGATGGCTACGATGTACTTCATGGGCTAAGTGACCCTCGATGAGTTAGGCCCGACCGTGCCCCTCCGGCACGAGGCGGACTTGGGAGATTCCGAAAGAACACTATAGATCCGAGTTTCTGAAGAGCAGCCCTCCTTGGAGAAGCGCGGCACCCGGGCTGTTCGCACGGGTGACGAGCTCTTGCTTGATGAGTGTGATGCGGGCCGGGTTCGTCACCTTCAGCCCGTCCTGCTCGACGACGTAGAACATGTCCCGAGCGCGCGTCCCGACCGTCGAGATCTTTGCCGAACGCAGGTCGAGCCCCAATCGGTTGATGGCTCCCGCTTCGTCGTGAAGAAGTCCCGGACGGTCGCCGGCGTTGACCTCGACGACCGTGCACTCTTCCGAGATGTCGTTCCGCACCTTCACGGAAGGACCGTAAAGCGGACGCGGAGCACGATGGTTTCGGCTGTAGCGATTCTGGTGGAGCCACTGCCGGATCAGGTCCTCGACGACAGCGACCTTCGAGTCGATCTGCTCGATCTTGCGTCGCAGATTCTTGATGCGAGCTTCGATCGGGATGCTGATCTTGTCAGAGACGGCGACGTGGAAGAGGTCGAGCGCGACGCCGTCGTTGCGCGAGAGGATGCGCGCGCCGAGCACGTTGAGCCCCTCGGACAGCAGCACACCGGTCAGGTCCGAGAAGAGGTGCGGCCGATCGGACGTACAGAAGATCACCTCGTGGTATCCCGCGCATTCGTGATGGCCCACCTGAGACTGACCTGTCTCGAGAAATCGATCGACGAGCTCGACGTGCTCGAGCATGCGCTCCGGAACGATCTCCCGCACGTACCCGGGCGAGCCGAGCTGCTCGCAATGCTCCTTGACCCGCGCGCTCTCCTCTTCGCCGAGCTCGGAGTGCCGCAGGATCCCGTCGAGGTCGATCTGCGGGACGCTTCCGGTGCGCAGGCACGCCAAGGTCTGATCGAAGAGCTCCGCGAGCTGCGCCCCCTTCCACGACGTCCACGTGCCGGGACCGACCGAGCTGATGTCGATGTACGTGAGGACGTAGAGCATGCGCAGACGTTCCTCCGTCCCGCAGAGTCGCGCGAACGACTCGACGACGCCAGGCTCGGTGAAGTCCTGACGGTCGGAGATGCGATGCATGCGCAGGTGGCGGTAGACGAGGAACTCGACCGTCTCGAGCGTTTCCTCCGGGAGCCCGAGGCGTTCGCAGATCACGACGGCGGCGTTCGATCCACTGACCGAGTGATCGCCCGGGATGCCCTTGCCGATGTCGTGAAGGATGAGCGCGAGGCGCAGCGGTAGCCGATCCTCGATCTCCATCAACACGCGATGGAAGAGGTGATCGTCCGTCGGCAATCCCTGAGAGGGATCGTACTCCGACGCCTTATCGACCGCGTCGAGTTTCTCGAGCGTCCGGAGCGTGTGCTCGTCGACCGTGAAGTGATGGTGTCCGCCGAAGTTGACGAGCCCGTCGATCTTTTGAAACTCGGGAATGATCCGATCGAGCACACCGGTCTTGTGCATCGTCTTGAGCACCCGACCCGTGTTTCCGCCTTGACGCAGGATTTTGAGGAATGCCGTGCGAACGACCGTCGAGCGCGAGAAGTCGAGCTCCTCGTCGAGCAGCTGATGACGAATCCACTCGCAGAGGGACTCCGAGACGCGAACATCCAGCTCCTGCTCGCGCAGGAAGATCTGCAGGATCTCCTCCGCGAGGTTCTCGACCTCGGCCGGCTCGCGCAAGTAGAGGCGATTCTTGTAGAGGACGAGGTACGGCTTGACCTGCGTCGCGAAGATCTTGCGCGCGAGCTTGCCGACGAACTTGCGGCCCTGCGTTCCGGTCTCGTGATAGTAACGGAGGAAGCGGTACGTGTTGCGCGAGTGCCGGTAGTAGTCGGCCATCATCCCTTCGACGCACTCTCGCGCGCTTCCCTCGTAGCCGAGGTTGCGAGCTACGTCGAGGGCGAGGTCGGCCTCGAGGATGTCCTGCTTGCGTTTGTGGACGAAGTGGTTCTCGCAGCGCACGCGCAGGTAGAATCGGTACGCGTCTTCGAGAACCGCGATGCGCTCCTCACGAAAAACACCGGCCTTGCGGAACGCTGCGAAGGTTCCGTGACCGCGCCGCATGTTCTCGATCCACAGAAAGCGCTGGATATCGCGAAGTCCCGCGAGCCCTTCCTTGATGTGCGGCTCGAGAAGGTAGATCGTCCGGCCGGGCGAGTAGAGCGACTCGCGCAGCTGCTCGAACTTGACGGTCGCGAACGGCTCCTTCCACTTCTTGCGGTACTTGTTGACGACCGCGCCGAACTTCGCGTAGAGGCGCTCCGATCCGCAGAGGAACCGATTCTCCATCAGCGTCGAAGCCGTGACGACGTCGTCGCTCATGAACTTGTAGCAGTCGGCGAGCGTGCGAACCGAGTGCCCCAGGTCAAAACCGCCGTCCCAAAGCAGCCTGATGACGCGCTTGATCTTCCCGTCGACCGCTTCGGACTCCCGCAGAAAGAGGAGGTCGACGTCCGAGTACGGACACATCTCACGCCGACCGTATCCGCCCACCGCGATGAGCGCCACGTCCTCGGCGACGTCTCCGAGCTCCTCGACGAACATCTGCTTGAGGATGCCGTCGATTCCGTCCGAGAGACCGCCGCAGACTTTGAACGCGTCTTCGCCGTGACGGTGGCGCTCGCGCGTCACGTCGAGAAAGCGGTCGAGGTCGGCCTGAAGGCTCTCGCTCGGCGGAGAATTGGACGGGAGTTCTGCGGGGTTCGGCACGAGAGTATCGATAGAGATCGAATTCGAAACGCGACGCTCGGAAATGCGAGCCGCGCTCCGGTTTCCGGCGATTCTTCTGCCGCGAGCGGTGACGAGACGGACACCGCTGGCGGAGAGAACATACCTCGTGCGAATCCTCCGCGCATGCCAACCGGATTAAAACCTTCTCCGGAAGGCACTTAGATCATCGACAGGACCCTTTGTCGAAGCGGTGATTATGCCCGAGTTCGTCGCGAACATCAACCGGGATCCGCGGCGACAGGTCGCCGCCCCCCCCGACCCGCTGCGCCCACAAGACTCAACCGCAACGACAGATAGCCCGGCGGAGCCGTCAGCAAAGCCACAAATACCGCCCTCACCAAAGCCGCA
>CAYZGY010000622.1:0-5218 GCA_964478085.1 uncultured Planctomycetia bacterium | reverse complement strand
GCGCTCCAGCTGGCCCCCCATGGCCACCATAACCAACATGTACGGGTCCGTCATGTCCAGCATAACCAACATGTACTGCTCCGTCATGTCCTCCCGGACATCCGCAGCCTCCAGAAGTTGCTCCATGCGGCGAGAAAGCGCTTGCACACGCATGCCTTGGAAGCCCAACGCCCGGCGGCGGCGGAATCGGCGAGTGCATTGAATGAGCGAACTGCCCAGTTGCCTGCATCGGAGAGCTCATCATTCCAGTTGGCATTGACGTGCCGTGCCCGTGTTGCGGCACGTATCAGGTCCTGACGATCGACCAGATCCTCGCTCTCGACGTCTTGATGCCCGGCGTCCGGCTCCTCCGAGCTCAGTGCTTCGCGTATCGCAAAGATGGACCGGCGACTGTACTTGCCATCGCCGACGCGATCGAGAACGGATACCTCAACGCCAAACGCCTGCGCGAGGGCCCCGAGTTCGCGTTCGTTCGTGAGGATGTCGACTTCGAGCTCGCCGTCTCCAAGATCGACGCGCTGATGGCGAAGAATCGGCGAGCACTCGAGGATCATCTCGCGAAGGGCGAGAAGCCCGAGGAGAAGATCAAGACGGAAGAGTTCCTCATGCCCGAGCACGCCGAGGCGAAGCACTCCGAGTCGGCGCTCTACTTCGTCCGCTCGAACCTCTTGGTCAACAAGTCGAAGCCGAAGGTCTTCGAGACCTTCACGCTCGACAAGAAGCCGTTCACACTCGACGTCTTCCGTGGCAAGACCGTTCTCGTTCAGTTCTGGGGCATGTGGTCCGAGGCGAGCCAGCAGCAAGTGCTGCGCCTCAAAGATACGGCGAAGGAGCTGCGCGAAAAGGGTGAAGTCGAGATCGTGCTCCTCCACTACGCCGATCCACGACGAACCGGAGTGAACGACGACCCCCACGGCGAGTGCGCCGATTGGCTCAAGAACAACGGAATCGATTTCCCCACCGGTCGAACCGACGTCTTCCAAGCGCAGGACTTCGGCGCGCAGGTCTTCCCGTCGACCTTCTTCCTCGGTCCGGACCTCAAGTCTTACATGCACCTCTTCGGACCGATCGAGGCGGACCTCATGACGAAGATGGTGACGGAGATCGCCGAAGACTTCGCCAAGCGAAAGGTCGAGAAGCCCGAGTAGACTCTGAACAGAACCCGTAACTCACGAGCCCCGTTAGATCCGTATTTCACGGGCTCGAATCCGAGCCGCCCGGTCCTCGACCTGGCGGCTCGGTTTCGTGATACTCGCCCGCGCGGGACGGGGGGCTCCCGGACAACGATCAGCTGACCGTGCCTTCGAAGGGTAATGCGAGGCGACCGCGGACGGTTGTCGTTGGTCCCCGAACATACGAAACGAAGGTATTCATTCCGACGGGTGAAGGCGACTCGGCGTTGGGGTTCGCGTTGCTGCCATCCGGCAAACGATGGAGATTCTGACGAATCGCAAGACTCGCATTTTGGCTCTGCTCGCCGCCGCCGCATCGATCGGCGTCGGACTTCAGTACAGCTCCGATCACCCGAGCGTCGACGCACGCTCCCGTGGCCGTGGCCGCGTCTACGCCGACTTGCCGTCACACTCCGAGCTCCGTGCCGCGCTCGTCGAGATCGAGTCTCTAAGAGGTCAGAGCTTCGAAAACGTAGAGACCTCCCACGTCGAGCCGACGTCCTCCCGATTCGCACTTCTTCGGAGTCTCTTCGTCTGGTGCGGCGCGAGGAAGACGAGACGCTGCGAGGACGACATCGTGCGCTTCCACGAGATCTTGAGCACGAGCTCCTCGAACGACGAGCAGCTACGCCAGAGGCTCGACGACACCGCCATCCGGACTCTCCTGCGCATCCGAGGAGAGACGCCCCTCCCTCGGGCTCGAGAACCCGTTTCCTGCACGAACACCCCCGATCTTCTCGCGTAGATGAGTAGAGCGCCGTAGACACGGCCAGTACCATCGCCCGAGGAGGGTCTCATGTCTTACCGTTCAGTCTCGAGCCGCGGCTGGCTCTTCCTCGACGGCCTCGCGGCCTTTTCCCTCACGCACGCCAAAGACTGCAACGACAACGGTCGTCCCGACGCGCAGGATGTGGGGAGCGAGGACATCTTCGACCTCGACACGTTCCGGGCCTTCGACGGAGCCGATGGAGGCAGAGCGGTCGCCCTCGCCGACTTCGGCCTCGAGCCGACTCTCGAGCTCGCGGTCGCGAGCCCGACAGAATCCCTCGTCGAGATTTTCCAGCCGCGACTCGAAGGATTCTACCGCCGGTCCGTTCGTCTCGAGAGCGCTCACCCTCCGAGCGATCTTCTCGCGTTCGACGTCGACGGCGACGGTCTGCCGGACGTCGTCGCGCTCTCTGCCGCGCCGGGCTCGCTGGACGTGTGGCTCGGGGAGGGTGATCTCCGCTTCGGCTCGGAACTCGTGATTCCTCTTCGTGCCAACTCCGAGCTCGTCGAGCTTTCGGCCGTTCGAGTCGATTCTGATGATCTCAACGAGAACGGCATGCTCGATGAGCGCGAGCCGGACTGCGACCAGAACTTCCTGCCCGACGAGTACGAGATCTCCGAGATTCCTGCGCTCGACGAGAACGCTGACGGGATCATCGACGAGTGCGAGTCGAAGGAGCATTTCGTCGTCTCGCTCGAGCCCGGTCGGCCCCTCCCGGCCAGCCCCGAAAACCTCCCCCAGGCCAGCGTCGGAGTCTGGCTCCACAGTCTCGGCTTCGAAGACGACTCCTCCGGTGTTCGAGGTTGGAACATCACGGTAACGACCACCGGAGCCTGCCGTTTCGTCGGACTCGATCGGCGAGACTCTGCCATGAGAGAGATCGGAGGCCCCCTGCAGCCCGACGGCTTCTACCTCTGGGAGGTCGCGGAGGTCGAGGACGACGCGGTCGTCCACTGGATCACCAGCGTGACGATTCTCGCCTTGGCGTCCTCGTCGTTCCTCCCGCCCTCGAAGAGCCCGCACCTCCTGCTCAGTTCTGTTCCAGAACGGCGCTGCCCCACCGAGCCCGGGCCCCTTCGAGTGTGGCCCCGATGAAAACGGCGGGCAGAACTCGCTCGAATGTGAGTCCTACCCGCCATGTTCGCTCTGAAGGAAAACGGGCTCAGCTCGTCTTCGCCTTCGCTTTCTTCTTGGCGTCGCGCTTGGCTTTCTTCTCGCGCGCCTTCTTGTTCTTGTCCGCCTTCGCGAGCGCACCCTTCATGTAGTTGAGCATCTTGCTCGTCGTCGCTTTGCCCTTCATCATTCCGATGATCGAGCGATCCGGATCGACGAAGACGACCGAGGGCGAGACGAGCAGCTTGTAGCGCTTGGCGAGTTTCTTGTCGATCTTCGACGCATCGATCTCGACCGCGTGAAACTTCTTCGCGAGGTTGACGACGCCCTTCTGACGCAGGACGAGGTTGACCATCGTCTTGCACGCGTCGTCGGCCTTGCCCTTGCAGTTGCCGTGGACGTAAAAGAGGACGGGCTTGCCCGAAGCCTCCGCGCGGCGCAGGACGTCCAGATCGAACGCGAGCTCCTTCTTCGACGAGCGACGCTTCTTCTTTTTCTTGTCGACAACCGTCTTTCCCTTCCGGCCGTCCGCGTCGCTATCGGTCTTCTCGGCTTCCTTGGCGAGATCGATCGCCTTGAAGCCTTCCCAACGAATCTTCGGAAGCGTGATTCCGCCGAGTCCTCGCCCTCCTCCGGAGCGGCAAGAACGGCCTCAGCCCGCGTCCGCCGAGCCGAATGGCAGCTGGGCGACAGGGACGGCAATCGCGAGTGCGAGGAAGAGGAGCGTCGAACGTTTCATCTTCGGTTCTCCGGTTTGCGCGCAGGGCTGATGACGAGGCGGACGGGAGCTGCCCCGTACCATCGCTTCTACCGGAAGAGGAGGGGGCAGACAAGTAAGGTTCGGGGAAAAGTCAGAACGGCTGAAAGCCGATAGGTCCCGGTTCGGTCAACGGTTGACCGGCACTGACACGTTTGGTGCGGCAGCCGAGGACTGGCAGTGACGGTCGTCTAGAGATTCTCGACCTCGAAGCCCTTGCGGTACTTCCGACGGATGAGGTTTGTCGCCTCGGGAATGTTCTTCACCTTGAGGTTCGCCGCGTCCCACTCCAAGGTCTTCCCAGGGTAACGGTTCGCGACGACGCCGAGGAGAAGGGCCTCGGTGAGCTTGCCGGCGTACTCGAAGTCGGCGCTCGTCTTGCCGTTCCCCATCGCCGCATCGACCCACTGGTGCCAGTGATTGTTGGCGCCGGGATCGGGCTTCTTGTACGACGCGAACTTGTCCTTCGGGAAGAGCTGCGGGTCGCCGATGTGCGGCAGGAGGAGCTGTCCTCCCTCGCCGAAGAAGAGCGAGCCCTGCCCGGGCAGACGGACGCCGGCGGGAAGCTTGATATGATCGCCGCGCGGAGGAGCGTAACCGCCGTCGTACCACTTCCACTTGAGCGTCTTCGTCGTGTAGGGAGTCTGGGGAAACTCGTACTCGACGATGTTCTTCTCGGGGTGCCCGACGCCCGTCGGCGCACGACAGGTCGTCTTCACCGTGTTCGGGAACGTGAGCGCGAGCGCGGCGTAGGGCGTATCGAAGATGTGAACGCCCATGTCACCGAGCGTTCCCGTGCCGAAGTCGATGATCTTGCGCCAGTTGCCGCGGTGGTAGACGCCAGGCACGTAGGGACGCATCGGCGCTACACCGATCCAAAGGTTCCAGTCGAGGTTTCCAGGAACCTTCTTCGCGTCCTTGTACGCGGGTCCGTCGTATCCCCAGTTCTTGCTCGACCAGGCATGGACCTCGCTGACCTTGCCGATGACGCCACTCTGGATCATCTTCACGGCGCGACGATAGGCGACGTGCGAGTGGATCTGGATGCCCATCTGCGTGACGAGGTTCTTCTTGTTCGCGATGAGCCGAAGCTGGCGAGCCTCGTAGACCTCGTGCGTGAGCGGCTTCTGGCAGTAGACCGGCTTACCGGCGTTCATCGCCGTCATCGCGGCGGGAGCGTGCGTGTGGTCGGGTGTCGAGACGATGACCGCATCGAGCGAATCACCCATCTCCGCGACCAGCTCGCGGTAGTCGCGAAAGGTCTTCGCCTTCGCATGACGCTGCGCCTGCGGATTGAGCGAGTTCGTGTCGACGTCGCAGAGCGCCGCGACCTCGACCTTCTTGTGGCCGGAGACCTGGCGGAGGTCCGCGCCTCCCATTCCGGAGACGCCCACCTGTCCCGTACGA
>CAYZGY010000621.1:0-5220 GCA_964478085.1 uncultured Planctomycetia bacterium | reverse complement strand
GGCCTTTTCGGGAGAAACTCCGAGCGTCAGAACGACGGTGAACGCGATGTAGGCGTTCTCGCCCATGTAGGGCGCGAGCGCGAACGGGCGGCGTGCGTAGAGACCCATCGCGATGGTCGAGACACACGCGACGATCGCTGTGACGGCGACGGTCGCGGGCTTGTCGAATCCTGCCTGCGCGAGGATCGCGGGGTGCAGGAACAGGATGCGACGGTCGCGGGCTTGTCGAATCCTGCCTGCGCGAGGATCGCGGGGTGCAGGAACAGGATGTAGGCCATCGTCAGGAACGTCGTGACGCCGGCGACGGCTTCGCGCCCGATCGTCGTTCCGTGATCGCGCAGCTGGAAGAATCTCTCGAGCATGGTTTCTCGGGTCTTTCCCCGCGACAGCAGTCTGATGAGTCGGTCGGGCTAGGTCCAGAACGTTTCCGCGGCGGTCGTGGAACCGTTCCGATTGCAATCTTCCCGCACGCGAGGCAGACTCTTGTCATGTCAGATCTTGCGCGAAGAATAAACGACGCGCTCGGAGCGGAGGGACGACTGACCGCTTTGACGGGGGCCGGCATCAGCGCCGAGAGCGGAATCACGACGTTTCGCGATGCAGGTGGTCTTTGGGAGAGCTACTCGCTCGAGGAAGTCGCGACGCCCGAGGGCTACGCGGCTCGTCCCGGTCTCGTTCTCGATTTCTACAACGATCGACGGCGAGGGCTGTTCGACGTCGAGCCGAACCCGGCGCACTTCGCGCTCGCACGCCTCGAGGATGCGCTCGGCGATCGCTTCACGCTCGTGACGCAGAACATCGACGACCTCCACGAGCGTGGCGGCTCGAAAAACGTCCTTCACATGCACGGCGAGCTCTTCAAGGCACGGTGTGTCGACTGCGAAGTCGTGGTCGAGTGGAAGGGCGACATTGCGACGAGTGACCAGTGCACGGGATGTGGCGGCGCGATGCGTCCTCACATCGTTTGGTTCGGCGAGATGCCGTTTTACATGGACATCGAGATTCCGCGGGCGCTCCGAGCCAAAGTCTTCGTGAGCATCGGGACGAGCGGGACAGTCTATCCTGCTGCGGGATTCGTCTCCGCGGTGAAGAATCGCGGCGGCTTGTGTGTCGAGGTCAATCTCGAGCCGAGCGAGAACGCCTACGTCTTCGACGCGCAACTGGCCGGCAAAGCCGGCGAGCGACTGCCGAAGCTCGTCGACGAGATCATCGATCTCTCTACGTCGACGGAGGCTTGAGGGGAAGCCGCTTGCCTGCACCGCGATTCGTCGACACCGTTCATCGCGTCGAGACTCCAGAGAACGTCGCTCTCGCGTTTCGAACGGCGGGTCTTTGGTCTCGCGGGCTCGCGTTCCTGCTCGATTGGCTGATCATCATCGGAGTCTTGTTCCTGATCTTCTTCCTGATCGTCAAGGTTCTCCTGGAGACTTCGTGGGGCGTGCAGAAAGTGGAGACTGGGGGGCTCGTCTGGCTCGGACCGTTCATCGCCTTCACGATGCAGGCGGGCTATTTCCTCTTCTTCGAGACGATCAGCGCTGGTCGGACTCCGGGTAAGCGCATCTTTCGTCTTCGTGTGGTAAAGGTCGAAGGGCAACCGATCGGATTCTACGACGCTATGCTCAGGAACTTGGTCCGTGTCATCGATGCGCTTCCGATGGCCTTTCTGAGCACGGGGCAAGCGCTCTCGGGGTTCGGCCCATCGACCTACGCCGTCGCGTTGGTCGCGATGGTGTTCTCGAGTCGATCCCAGAGACTCGGGGATATGGCGGCCGGTACCTTCGTCGTATACGAGGCGAACCCCGCCTATCGGCGACAGCTCGGCGCGATTCGGGAAGTCGAGCCCTTCACGAGCAAGGAGATCTCGAGGAGCTTTCGCCCGTCCGAACGAACGCTGGCGAAGATCGAAGCGTTTCTCGAGCGCCGTCCGCGGCTTCGAAAGAGTCGAGCGAACGAGCTCGCCCGCATCCTCGCGATGCCCATCGCCGAGAAGATCGGGTTCATCAGCTCGGAGCTCGATCCGGAAGCGTCGCCCGTTTCGTTCTTGTTGCGCGTCGTACGCACGTATTCCGAGGACCCTGCGACCTCGAAGTCCGTGGCGGCCTCGGTGGCGGAGTACTCCGCGGAGCGTCGTTCGGCAGCACCTCTCGGTGCGAACGCGAGGGACGCGCGATGACGAAGCCGGAGCTCATCAAGCGACGCTCGAAGGTCTGGAGACGCTTCGAGACGCTCATCGAGGCTTCGAAGGGGCGCCATCAGAAGTCTCTCGATGGAGATGAGGTGGTCGAGTACTCCGACCTTTTGAGGGACATATCCCACGATCTCGCCAAGGTTCGGTCTCACGACTGGGGGGACGATCTCGAGCGTTATCTCAACGACCTTGTCGTGCGCGGACACAATCGCTTCTATCGTTCGCCGCCGGGGCGTATGTCGGCGGCGTTCAAGTTCTTCGCGTTCGGCTTCCCCGTGCTCCTGCGTGCGAACGCGGGGTACTTTTGGGTCGCCACGGCTTTGCTCTTCGTTCCGGGTGTCGTCGCCGCGGTCGCTCTCGCCTCGGATTCGTCGCTCGCTCCGCGGATCATTCCCGCGGAGATGCTCGACATGTTCGACGAGATGTACTCGGAGGGCGTCGGCTCGGGCGAGTTCGTCCGAGACGACGCGGCGATGGCCGGCTACTACCTATGGCACAACGGAAGCATCGCGTTTCGCTGCTTCGCCGCGGGCATCCTCCTCGGTCTCGGTACGGCGTTCGTGCTCGTCTCGAACGGCGTGATCTTGGGAGGAATCGCAGGTTACATCGTCGCGAACGATCACTCCGAGCGATTCTTCACGTTCGTCGTCGGGCACGGGTCCTTCGAGCTCATCGCGATCGCCGTTGCAGGAGCAGCCGGACTGGTTCTCGGGCATGCGCTCGTTCGCCCGGGGCAGCTCACGGTCTCCGAATCACTTCGGGTTCGTGGTGCCGTCGCAGTGAGACTCGCAGCCGGCGCTGGGTCGATGATCCTCGTCGCCTCGTTCATCGAAGGGTTTTGGTCGGCGCGCGAATTGCCGAGCTCGGTGAAGTACACCGCCGGGGCGATCTCGTGGGCTCTCGCGATCGCCTACCTCCTCTTTGTCGGACGCGGGAGGTCCGCGGCATGAAGCTCGATGGCGCGACGATTCCACTCGAGCGACGACGATTCGGTGACGGCGTCGACCTCGCCGCAAAGCTCTGGCGGGCCGAGATCGCTCGATTTCTCTCGATGACGGCCGTCTTCGCGATTCCCTCGTGCGCACTCGTCTACGAGCTGACGAGACGATTCGAGAACGGCATCGCCTGGTCGTTCGCGACACTCTTCACTCTCAGCCCCGTGTTCGGCGCGTGGCTCGTCGCGGGAATCGGTCCGCGCGTCTTCGGAGAGGAGTTCCGTCTTTCTGCGGCGTGGGCGAGACTGCGTCCAGTTCTTTCGCGAGTTCTCCTGGGCGTGTGGATCGAGCGAGTCGTCTGGTTTGCCGCAGCGCTCTGGGGTTACTCGCTCGAGCCTGCGCTCGGCTATACCATTCTCGGGTTCTTTCTGCTGCTCCGGGCGTATCGATCGGCGCTCGTTCGAGAGGTCGTCATTCTCGAAGGCCTCGAGGGGAAGCCTCTTCGACGTCGACTGGCCGATCTTCGTTCGGGAAGCTCCGGGACGCAGCAAGCTTGGGCGCTCGGTGCGATCTGCGTCGGCGGATTCCTCGTGATCGCGCTCTTCGCGCTCCTCGTCGAGGTGCTGAGCTGGACGTTTGGCCTCTCGGTCCTCGGGAGCGGTTTCGGCATCGGTCAGGAGTTCGAGCTTCGGCGACTGTTCGCGGTTCTCGACTACCAGCCCATCGCGTCGACGGTGATTCTGGCCGTGTTCTGGTTCGTCTACCCGTTCGCGCGATTGATCATGTTTCTCGTTTATCTCGATTTGCGCATTCAGCGTGAGTGCTGGGATCTCGAGATCGACTTCCGCGTCGAGGCGGCGAAGATCAGGAGGAGTCGATGAATCGCTCGCTCGTCTTGGCGATGAGCCTCACGGGCCTGCTCGGTGTCTCTGTCGCTGTCTTCGCACAGTCCGACGATGATCGAGCGCTCGGGTCCGGTTGGGTCGCAGAGCGTGAGATCGACACGAGCCTCGAGGAGATCATGTCGTCTCCGGAGTTTCGCTACCTGGTTCGACGAGACTCGAAAGACGAGCCTGACGAGAAGAAGACGGGGAAGACCGAGAAGAAGCCGCGGCGGTCCGAATCGGACGACGACTCGGAGTCACGCCCAGACGGGGGAGTCGGCACGGGCTTCGAGTCGGTCTGGCGCGCCCTTGCGTACGGCGCTCTCATCGTCGTCGCGATCGCGATTCTCGCGTTCATCTGGCTATCGATCACCGAACGGAACCGATTGCGGAATCGTCCGAAGGCTCGCGTCGATCCGAGGGCCGACGAGCACTGGCAGTTCGTCGAAGACATCCACCGATCCCCGACCGAGTCGCCTTGGGAAGCTCTCCTCGGCCAAGGGAAGGAGCAGGCGGCCAAGGGCGATTTCGCGATGGCGATCACCACCTTGCTCTTCGGAAGCATGAGCTGGGCCGAGAGCGGCGGTTGGATTCGATATCGTGTCGGATTGACCAATCGAGACTACGTGCGTGCGCTGCGGGGAGACCGCGTCGCTCGGGATGCCTTCGCGACGATCGCTCGGACCTTCGAGGAGGTCGTGTTCGGACGGCGGGAAGCGACGCCGGAGCGATACCAGGCCTGTCTGGTCGCCTTCGAGCGTGGTCTGCGCAGATCGCAGGCGACGATGGGACATCATCCACGAGGGGGCGGCCATGTGGTCTCGCAGTGACGCGCTCTGGCTCCTTTTGACACTCTCGATCGTCGCGTGTGGGTTCTGGTGGCCAAATCAAGACTCGCACGTTCCGCACGATTCGTTCAGCACAGGACCGCGTGGGAAGAAAGCGTTCTTTCTGCTGTCGAAGAGTCTCGCGGGAGACGTGCGGCGTAACACCCAGCTCTTCACGCAGAAGCTCGACGATTACGCGACGATTTGTGTGCTCGGCCCGGCCCGTTATCCGACCGAGCCCGAGTGGGACGCCCTCTACGACTGGGTGCGCGACGGCGGCCGTCTGGTGTTTGCGGCACGGCACGACGATCCGAAGGTCGACCTCGGTCCGTTCAAGCTGAGCATCAAGTCATCGAGAATCTCCGACGAGGACGAGGAGGAAGACG
>CAYZGY010000620.1:0-5225 GCA_964478085.1 uncultured Planctomycetia bacterium | reverse complement strand
GGAGTCGCTCTTCGTCGGTCGCGTGCGCACGAAGCGAGAGAGGCTTCCCCGTCGACTCTCGAAGAGCCTGTCGCGCGGCGTCGGGCAAGTACGGATCGACGCGGCTCTTTCGCGGAAAGAGGCCATCGTGAAATCCGATCCAGATGACGACACGCGCCGAGACCGCTCGCGCTTGCATCAGGTCGACGACACGGACTCCGCCCCGAGGAAGCTCCGCGCCTGTCGACCGACTCGTCCCGAGGCGCAGCTTTCGCTCTTCGGCGATCTGCTCGAGAAGTCGAAGGGTCTCGAGCGGAGAGCTGCGTCGCGGAGACGAGCGACCGAGCTCGCTCGACTCGACCCAATCGGCGAAGATCTCGAAGACTCGGTCGAGCGCTGTGGTTTCCGCGTCCTCGTCGTCGTCCTCCGCATCATTCGGTCGCGCGAGGACGGTCTCCGAGAGTCGTCTCAGAAACTCGAGCTGGTCGCTCGGGCTCTCGGCCCGCTCCCAGTCGAGACGTTGGCGCTCGAGCGACTCGGCGAGCTCGACCAGCGGGACGAGAGACTCGGTCTCAACCTGTCTCCGATCGGATGGAGAGCGGCCCGAGGATACATCGAGCAGCGATCGCCACGCGTCGATGCCGCCGTGGATGCGTTCGGCGCGCGTCCGTCGATCCCACGCGTCGACGGTGTCGTCGCTCGGTCGCGCCTCGAAAAGCGAGATTCGAGTCGAGCGGAGGATGCCGAAGACCGCGAGACGTTCGAGGTCGCCGGTGAGGACCTGAAGGTAGCGCAAGAACGCGTTTGTTCGTGCGTCACGCCGCAGCGGAGCACGCGCCGTCGTGACCAGCGGGAGGCCGAGATCCTCGAAGGTCGACTCGAGGAAGGGGAGGTACGGATCGAGCGTCCGCGCGACGATGAGCACTTCGTCGGGCGACGGTGAGCTCGGGCAGTCCTCGGTGACGATCGCGAGAGCGCGAAGAGCCGCCGTGCGTAGCTCGTCTTGCGGCCCCTGCGCGTGTGCGATCTCGAGCGCCTTTCCGTCGGCCTCGTCGAACGGCGGGAGCGAGGCTCCGGGATCGTAGAGAGCCGCAAAGCGTGTCCACCAGCTATCGAGCGCAGAATTGCTCGGCGGTGGCGGCGAGATCGCAAAGCCGGGAAAGCGTGACGTCGCGGTCTTTGCGTACTCGAACGCACGCCCCGTCGAGCTCGCCGGAACGAAGTAAGACACGGGGGCGTGCCGAGCGATCTCCTCGAGAAGCTCGAGGTTGTAACCGACGAGCTCGTAGGCTCCGTAGACGAAGACCCGGTCGATACCTTTGTTCCGCAGGAAGCTCCCGACATGGGCGATCGACGCTCGGACCGTGGCGGCCTCGTCTGACCAGTCGGCGTCCGAGTCGATCCGCGCCGAGTAGCGCGCGTAGAGCTCCGGAAGCAGCGGGTGCGCTCCGGCGGTCGCCGGCAGGGCTCGCAGGGCCTCGGGGGGCACGCCCGCGTCGCGCAGCTCCCGGCACGTCCCGAGGGCTCCACGAAGGGCGCCCGGATACTGTGCGATACGCTCGGCGCCCTCGGCGCGTTCGACGATCATTTCGTCGAGCGCGTCCGTCAGACAGGTCTCGAGCGCCGCGTTCGGGATCGAGCGAGGCGGCAAGCGGAAGGAGTGCTCGAGCCCGCTGCGGACGAGCGTCGCGAACGTGACGAGGTGAACTCCGAGAAGGGCGCGCTCCTCTCGGACGAGGACTCGCTGGAGATGGTCGACGAGGAGGCGCGTCGGAGCGATGACGAGCGCAGGGCGCACGACGGCGTCGTCGGAATCTCGCTCGCGAAGCTCGGCACAGAGCGAGCGTTCGAGCGCCGTCAGGTCGACTGTGGAAACCGATCTCGGAGCGATGACTTCACCTCCCTTTTCTGTCATCATCGTCGTTGTGCCCGGAGCGTCAAGAGCGCGGCGTGCCGGATCAGCGCGTACCAGAAAAAGGTGGAGGTCGGTGACGGTGAGCGGTAGTTCGATTCTCAGTGAGCGATTCGAGGACGCCCTCGTCTTCGCGGCCCGCCTCCACGCTCGGCAGATGCGCAAGGTGAGTGGCGTGCCGTACGTCGAGCACCTGCTCGGCGTCACGAGCATCGTGCTCGAGTTCGGCGGGGACGAGGACGAGGCGATCGCCGCGCTTCTCCACGACGCGATCGAAGACCAAGGCGGCGAGGAGGCCCGCGGAGAAATTCGTCGGCGCTTCGGGGAGCGTGTCACGGAGATCGTCGACGGCTGCAGCGATACGGACGTCGTTCCGAAGCCGCCGTGGCGCGCACGCAAGGAAGCCTACATCGCGCACATCGTCGACGCGCCGCCGTCGGTCCTGCTCGTCTCGGCAGCGG
The DNA here is from genome assembly GCA_964478085.1 of uncultured Planctomycetia bacterium. Classification (GTDB taxonomy): domain Bacteria; phylum Planctomycetota; class UBA8108; order UBA8108; family UBA8108; genus CAYMLL01. Next base: position 2,873 of record CAYZGY010000620.1, on the reverse strand, counting down.
ATAAGCTCGACAATTTGCGTTCCCTGACCTTCGACGTTCGGAGGCTCGGTGCGGAGCTCTGGGCGCACTTCGCAGGACGGCGTGACGGGACGATCTGGTACTACCGCTCGCTCGTCGAGGTGTTTCGTTCGCGAACCGGGCGTGAACGATTCGGCGAACTGGTCGACGAGCTCGAACGAGCGATCGACGAGCTCGAGTCGCTCGCGCACGAGTAAACGGCTGCGGGAGGCGCTCGTGCTTCGAATCAGAAGCCGTCGCGGAAATCGTCGCAGCGGGAGCCTTCGCCTCCATCGTGTGCGCAGAATCCGAAGGGTTCCGGGGGCTGGCGTCCACCGAGGAAGAGGTAACCACGACTTTTGCCCCGCCACCCTGGGCAGGCCCGTCGGCTTCTCGAGCGAGGAAGAGCTCGACGACGAGGTCGATCGTCAAGATCGTCGTGACCGAGTCTCGAGGCAAGGCGATGGACGCGTCGTCCGAGAGTACGACGGACGCGACGACTCCGCCAAAGTGGCACGGATCTTCGTTCGAGTCCGAGATCTCGGCGAGTACGAACAGCGCGCGGTCGGAGATCTGGGGAGGTGTCGAGAGGCCCACCACGGCTCCGGTTCCTTCGGCGACGACGCTGAGCGACCAAGAGCTCGCGCCTCCAGCTGCGTTCGGGTCGTCGTGACTCGAGTGCGTCAGTCGAGGCTCGGCCGTCGCGGGGGCTTCGTCCGGAGCGATCTCGACCGGACCGTCGAACGAGAGGGAGTACCGCGGCTTCTCGCCGGCATGGACGTCCCGAGTGGCGTTCGCGAGGAACAGTGAGGCGACGAAGACAGCGAAGAGGCTGGCGAGACGGCGCATGGATCCTCCGTTCAGTCGTGCTCGGGTGCTTGGCTCTCCTTCGCTGAGACCCGCGCTGGAAGCAGGATCAAGGAAGAAAAGCGCGTGCGTTCTTGCGTCGTTGCCCCTTCGATGGAGATTCCGTATCTTCTCAGCAGGGTGTTTCTCTGTTCGGAGCTTGCCTTGACCTCACCCAGCGTCGAAATCCTCGACTACCAGCAGACGCCGCTCGGCGATCTGTGCCTGCGTCGAAGGGCGATTCTCGCGCAGCCGGGGAAGACCGTGACCGAGGTGACGCTCGATCACGAGTTTCTCATGTCGAGCTACCACACGGACTCCGAGCGTGCGCTCTCGACTTCGGGAATCGCGATGCGCAAAAGCTCGGAGGACGGCGACGAGGATTTGCGTGTGCTCGTCGGTGGGCTCGGTCTCGGCTACACGGCGCGCGAAGCGTTGCGCGTGCCGGGCGTCGCGAGCGTCCACGTCGACGAGTACTTGCCTCCGGTGATCTCGTGGCTCGAGCGAGGCCTGATCCCTCTCGCCGAGGAGCTCCGTGCCGACGAGCGATTCTCCGTCGGCGTTCAGGACGTCTTCGCCCGCCTGCGCTCCGAGGTCCGCGACGAGGGCGCCGAGTTCGATGTGATTCTCATCGACGTCGACCATTCGCCTGACGAGCTTCTCTCGCGAGAGAACGCCGGGTTCTACTCGGCGGACGATCTTCGTCGCGCACGCGCACACCTTCGCGCAGGCGGCGTGCTCGCGGTCTGGTCGAGCGCGACGAACGATGCCTTCGTCGAGCAGCTTCGCGAGGTTTTCGAAGAGGTGCGCGTCGAGCCCGTCGAATGGTTCAACGAGCTCATCGATGAGGCGCAGCGCGACGTTCTCTTCCTCGCGAAGTGCTGAGGCTCCTTACGGGCAGCTCGAGAATTCTTCGCAGCCGAACGACTCGGCGTCCTCCGACTCGACACCGCAGCCCTCCGACGGGCTCGGCGGTGGAGGCTCGGCACCTCCCGTGAAGAGGAAGTTGAGCACGAAGACTCCGTCCGTGAGATCGACCGTGTCATCGTCGTTCGTGTTCGCCGACTCCATGCAGCTCGGCATGGCGCCACCCGTAAAGAGGAAATTGAGGACGAAGACGCCGTCGGCGAGATCGACGTTGCCGTCGTCGTTCGTATCTCCTCGCACGAAGCTCGGCCCGATGGGAACCCCGGCGAGCTCGGCGATCTCGTCTTCGGAGAGCACGTAGTTGTAGACGCGAAGCTCGTCGACCGTGCCCCGGAAGCCGCAGCAGACGTCGCGGGAGGCGATGCCTCCGAGCGAAGCCGTGTCGAAGTCCACGACGCCGCGCTCGTAGGAGAAGTCGGTCGGGTCGAGCTCACCGTCGATCCAGAGCTGCGCATCGCCGTTCGACTCGGTCCAGACGACGTGGTGCCACGTGTCGTCGAAGGCTTCGATCGCTGATTGGCGGTGGGGGATGAGCCAGAGTCCTTCCGCGGTGCGCAAGCTCACCTCGACCGTGCCGGTCGACGCACGACTGTTCGGGCCGATCGAGAAGATGGCGCTCGTCCCCGACGCGCTTTCCGACCAGAGGGTCGCTTGGCTCTGCTGACCCGCACGAACCCAAAGCGCGATGCTGAACTCTCCCGACGCGTGGTTCGGCACGTCCTCGGTGGAGCTCAGATCGACGCGGGCGTCCAGATTCAGCGCGCTGAACGGGGTGTCGTCGCGACTCGTGACGAAGTCCGGCTCACCTTCTCCGGTGAAGATCCCGTCGTGTCCGTTCCCCGTGACGTCGTCGAGATGCAGCTCGAAGGGGAGGTGTGCGACGAGCTTCTGCTCGGCAGGTCCGACGAGCAGCTCGACGGAGCGTGAATGATCATCCGCGGCGTCACGGCAGCGGAGGTCGTCGTCGACGGCGACCGTGAGCGTCCACGTGCCATCGGAGAGCTCGAAGACCGCGGTTGCGGCGCGTGCGGGGCCCGACTGGAGGATCGTTCCGTCGTCCTTCGTCGCCGTGAACGTCAACACCACCCGCACCCCCCCCGCCC
>CAYZGY010000619.1:0-5225 GCA_964478085.1 uncultured Planctomycetia bacterium | reverse complement strand
CCCCCCCCAACCCGCCACCAAAACCCCCCCCCCGGGTCGCCCCGCCCGGGTGCCCCCGGGGCGACGGGGATATCGAGCCACGCGGCGCATCGCCGCGTCGGGACGTCATCTCGCCATCCGCCGACCTTTAAGCTGCAGAATCGCCCTCAGCATCCAGTTCATACGCATCGTCGAGCCGCTCGTCGAGCCGCCCCGGCATGAAAACTCAACAGAAAGGAGACTGTCATGCTCGAACGCATCGTCCTCACCACCGATTTCTCGGACCTCGCACGCACGGCGTACGAGGCCGCGGCAATCCTCGCGAAGAAGCACGGATCGAAGATCGATCTCGTCCACCAGGCGGAGCCACCTTCCCCGCTCTTCTACGAGCACGTCGGCGTCGAGCTGCCGATGGCGAAGTACTTCGACGGCGTCGAAAAGCGTCTCGCCGAAGAGCGCGAGCACGAGAGCCTCGAAGGACTCGACGTGAGAACCGTTCTTCTCAGCGCTCGCCACGAGCACGACACGCTCGTCAGCTACGCCGAGGCGGAGCGACCGGATCTGATCCTGCTCTCGACGCACGGACGCGGAGGCGTGTCGCGCGCACTCCTCGGAAGCTTCACGGAGAACGTCGTCCGGCGGTCGCCCGTCCCCGTCCTTACGTATCGACACGAGGAAGGACAGGTCGCGAAGACGCCTTCGCGCGTCCTCGTTCCGTTCGACTTCTCGGAGAACTCTCGTGCCGTACTGCCGATGGTGCGCGCGCTCGGAACGCTCTTCGGCACCCGGCTCTGCCTGCTTCACGTCCTGCCGAACGTCGACGAGTTCTTCTACGGTCGCTTCAGTGTCGAGACTCCCCCAGACGACGAGCCCGTCAAGCGATCGAGCCCAGCCGTCCGCAAGACGATCGAGCGACTCGAGAAAGTGGCCCACGCAGAGCTCGCAGATCTCGACGTCGACGTCGTGGTCTCGGAGGGCTACGAGTACCCCGAGATCGTCAAGGCCGCTGAGGAGATCGACGCCAATCTGATCGTCATGGCGACACACGGACGAACGGGCCTCAAGCACTTCTTCCTCGGCTCCGTTGCCGAGAAGGTCGTGCGCCGCGCACCGTGCTCGGTGCTGACCGTGCGGCCTGAAGTGGTCATCGAAGAACAGGCGAAGAACCCGGCGTTCTCGGTCGATACGGCTTTCTGAGCTCGACGGTGTTCCGAACGAGGTGGGAGAATGCGCTGACTCACGATGGAACGGGCATGCTGAAAAAGAGCATTCCCCCGCAATAGCCGGCCAGAGCGCCGTATCGAGAATCCGGCAGCGACCCGACGGACGATCGGCTCGACTGCCGAAGTCCCTGATTCAGCGAAACCGCTCCGGCGAGTACGGAGTCGGGTCGACGTGCGGCGCCTCCCCCGCGACGAGATTCGCGACGAGGCGGCCCGTCGCCGGGGCCGTGCTCAATCCGAGCATGTTGTGCCCCGTCGCGAGCACGACGTTCGAGAAGCCCGGACACTGGCCGATGACCGGTACGCTGTCGTACGTCATCGGTCTCCAACCGAACCACTCCTCGCACGCGGGCTCCGGAATCTCGTCGCGCAGGTACGGCTTCGCGCCATCGTGGAGGAGCTTCAGACGCTCTGGACGCAGACTCTCGTCCCACCCCGAGAACTCCATGATCGAGCCGAGACGGATGCCCTCGTCGAACGGCGTGATCACGACGCGGTGCTCCGGAAAGATCATCGGGATGCGAGGGCGATGCTCCGGATTCGGCACGATGACGGAGTAGCCCTTGCCCGGCTCGATCGGAACTCGGAGCCCGAGCGTCTTCGCGAGCTTCGGTGTCCACGCGCCGGTCGCGACGACAAACGTGTCGCCGCGAAGAGGCTCCCCCGATGCGATCGCCGCGGTCGCCGAGTCACCGCGTCTCTCAAACGTCTCGAACGTACGCCCTTCGAGAAATCGAACGCCGCGCTGCTCGAGCTGCGTGCGCCAAGACGCGATGAGCTTCTCGGGTCGCAGGTGCGCGTCCTCCTCGAAGAACCACGCGCCCGCGAGATCGTCGCGCAAGCTCGGCTCGAGCTCGCGGAGCTCCTGTGGACCGAGCCGCCGCGCCCCCTCGTCGAACTCGGACTCGAGCAGGTCGTTCTCCTGGCTGTACGCGTCGAATTCCCCCTTCGTCCGGTAGACGAAGAGAAGGCCTCGCTCCTGCCATTCGCACGCGAGTCCGCCGTCTCCGAGTAGACCGCGGTAGAGATCGAGCGACGTCGTGAGGAGCGGTTGAATCGCCCGCCCGCCGCGCAGCATGTCCGCGTGGTTGCACTTGAGCGCGAACTTGAGGAGCCAGGACCAGAGCGCCGGGTCGAGCCGCGGTCGGATGCGGAATGCGCCGCCGGCTCGAAACATCGCGCTCATCGCCGAACGGAAGGCTCCGGGCATCGCGAGCGGCAAGACGTGGCTCGGACAGACAAGCCCGCAGTTGCGATACGAGCAAGCTTCGCCGACTCGGCTCTTCTCGACGATCGTCACGCGACGCCCGGCCTCGGCCAGGTAGTGCGCACACGCGAGACCGATGATGCCGCCGCCGATGACGACGACCTCCGAGCCGCCTCCTCGAGAGTCGCTTCCCTCGTTCACCATCAGAGCTCGAGCCCTTCGCGGAGTGGATCGCCGTCCTCGAAGATCAACGTGGACTCGGCGGTCACCCAGGCCGACCCCGTGACGATCGGTACGACGCGCCCCTCGTCGTCGAAACGGTAGCGAGCATCAAAGACGCTTCCGATGAGACTCTCCTGACGCCAGATCTCCCCCTCCGCGAGCTTGCCGTCAGCCGCGAGACAAGCGACCTTGGCGCTCGTCCCGGTCCCGCACGGCGATCGGTCCCAGGCTCCGCCGGGGCAGAGCACGAAGCTGCGACCGTCGATCCCATCCGTCGGCGAGGGCCCCATCAGCTCGACGTGATCGACCTCTGCCCCATCGTCGCCGGCGATTCCCTGCGCCTCGAGCTCAGCACGCATCTCGAGCGAGATCTCGGTGAGCTCCTCGGCATTCTCGGGCTCGAGCTCCTGCCCGTGGTCGTCTACGAGGTAGAACCAGTTGCCCCCCCAGGCGACCTCGCCGCTCATCGTGCGACCACGAACGGTCACCTCGACTCCGGCGTGCGTGCGGTAGCTGACGATGTTCTCGAGCGTGACACTCCGCCGATCCTCGTGGACCTCGAACGGCACGACGCCGACGGGCGTGTCGAGACGGTGCTGGCCGGGCTCGAGCCGACCCGTCTGGGCGAGCGAGACGCCGAGACCGATCGTCGCGTGACCGCACATGCCGAGGAAGCCGACGTTGTTGAAGAAGATCGCGCCGACGTCGCACGTCGGATCGACCGGCTCGCACAAGAGAGCACCGACGACCGCCTCGGAGCCGCGCGGCTCGTTGACGACGGCAGAACGGAATCGATCGAAGTCCGCTCGAAAGCGATCACGGCGCGCAGCCATCGATCCGCTGCCGAGGTCGAGAGACGCGTCGAGCACGACACGCGTCGGCTCGCCGCCCGTGTGCGAGTCGAGCACGCGGAGCTTCGCGGGAATCGGGTAGGAAGAGCTCATTTCACTCGTCGAAAATCGCCGGTAAAGCCTCTCTAGTGAAGGAGTCGAGGCAAGCAGTCAAGTCGCAGCATCACATTCACCGTCACGTTCGGGGCGCGAGCGGCTCTGTTCGGATGGAACGTCATCCTGTAAAAGTACGTCAGGATTGCCGGTTCCGAGCAAATCGTCTCGAAACGTGCTCTCGAGCGTTCTCGCTCACCGCTTTTTTTTGCAACGATAGGGCTACGCCAGAATCTCGTCGACCACGCGAGTGTCGAATACGTGAGTCAACTTCTCCTCGAGCCCGTCGCGCTCGAAGTGGAGCATCTCGTGATCGAGCCCGAGGAGGTGCAGGATCGTCGCGTGCCAATCCTGAACGCTCACGTGCCCTTCCACCGCGCTGAACCCGAGCTCGTCCGTCCGCCCGTGCACGACACCGGACTTGATCCCCGCGCCCGCAAACCAGCTGACGGCCGCGTTCTTGTTGTGATCGCGCCCCGCGCCCTGGAGCTTTCCGTTTCGAAGTTGTGCGATCGGAAGACGCCCGAACTCGCCACCCCAGACGACGAGCGTCGAGTCGAGAAGCCCACGCTGACGCAGATCGGAGAGCAGTCCGGCGATGGGCTTGTCGGTTCGAGCACAGGCGCTCCGAAGACCGCCGTCGAGGTCGGAGTGATTGTCCCAGATCTGCGCGTTGATGAAGATCTGCACGAATCGCACGCCTCGCTCGACGAGTCGACGAGCGATGAGGCAACGGCGCCCGTACGACTCGGTGACCTTGTCGTCGAGTCCGTAGAGCTCGCGCGTCTTTCGGCTCTCGCGAGAGATGTCGAGGGCGTCCGACGCCGACAGCTGCATGCGTGCCGCAAGCTCGTAGCTCGAGATGCGCGCGTCGAGCTGGGCGAATCCGGGTCGAGCCTTCTGGTGAATTCGCTGGAGTCGCGCGATGAGGTCACGCTCGCGCGAGACGATCTCGGGCGGCTGCTCGACCTCCGGCCGGAGATTGAGAACGGGCGCGCCGCTCGAGCGAAACCGCGTCCCCTGATAGACCGGCGACAGAAAGCCCGCCTGCCAGTTTTCGACACCGTTGATCGGCAGACCGAGCGGATCGTCGAGAACGACGTACCCCGGAAGGTCTTGGCTCTCCGAGCCGAGACCGTAGACAACCCACGAGCCCATCGACGGAAAGCCCGGCAGCTGACGCCCCGTCTGGATCTTGTAGAGCGAAGGCTCGTGCGTGACGTTGACGCCTTGAAGAGACTGAACGAGCGCGATCTCGTCAACCTTCGTCGCGAGGTGCGGCATCACGTCCGACACCCACATCCCGCACTCGCCGCGACGGCGAAACTCGAAAGGGCTCCGCATCAAGGCGCCCGCGTCCTTCGGATTCTCGACCTCGCCCGCGATCTTGTCGAAGTATGGCTTCCCGTGATGTCTCGTCAGGGCGTCCTTCGGATCGAAGAGGTCCATCTGGCTCGGCCCACCATTCATGAAGAGGTGGATCACCGACTCGGCCTTGGGCTCGAAGTGCGGCAGCTTGGGCTCGAGATCGTAGACTTTCGGCCCTCTGCTCCTTTCCGCGTGTGGCGACTCGGCGATCGACGCACCGAACAAATCTCGCGAAAGCAAGCTCGCGAGTCCGGCTCCGAAGAGCCCGGTGCCGCAGCGGTG
>CAYZGY010000618.1:2170-5234 GCA_964478085.1 uncultured Planctomycetia bacterium | reverse complement strand
GTGCCGTTCGCGCTCCTTCTGGGCAAGACTCGGGGGGTCGACATTCGCGCACACGGAAGCGGCAACATCGGTGCTACCAATTTAGGCAGAGCCCTCGGTCGCAAGTGGGCGATCGGCGCCTTCCTGCTCGACTTTCTCAAGGGCTTCGGGCCCGTTCTGGCGGCCCGTATCGCCCTCGCTGGACGCGACGACGATCTCGGCGCGCGCCTGCCCTGGATCGAGCTCGAGGTCTGCGCGGCGGCGATCCTCGGACACGTCTTCCCGGTCTATCTCAGGTTCAAGGGCGGCAAGGGCGTCGCGACGGCCTTCGGAGCGATGACCGGGCTCGAGTGGATCGCCGCCGTCAGCTGCGGAGCGATCTGGGCCGTGATCTACAAGGTGACGCGCACCGTCTCGGTCGCCTCGATCGGGGCCGGCGTCGCGTTCCCCCTCGCCGTCTGGGTCGTCCACGTGGTGCACACAGGGCACGAGATCTCGAGCTTCGCCCCGCGACTCATCGTCGCGAGCGCGGTCGCCATCCTGATCGTCGTTCGCCACCGCTCGAACATCGTTCGCCTGCTGCGCGGCGAAGAGCTCGCGTTTCGGCGGAAAGATGCTGACGAATCGGGCGAAGCACCTTAAGTAAACGAAGAGACAGGACGGGCGAAGAGAGGAGCTTCCCGATGGCAGAGGTGAACGTACGACCGGTTCTGGTGCTCGGAGACGGTGGCTGGGGAACGGCACTCGCGATGGTACTCCGCGCGAGTGGTCACACCGTGCACGTCTGGGGTTACGACGCCGAGTACTCGGCCGAGATGCAGTCGACACGAAAGAATCCGCGCTACCTTTCGGGCGTCGACATTCCCGACGGCATCCGATTCGGAGCCGATGTCCGCGCACTCGCCGAGGGGGTCGAGGACATCATCTCGGTGATCCCGACCCAGTTCATCCGTGGTGCTCTCGAGAAGCTCCACGACGATCTTCCGCAGGGAGCGCTCTACGTCAGCTGCTCGAAGGGCTTCGAGCGTGGCACGCTCGAGCGCCCCTCGGTGATCATCCGACAGTCGCTCGGCGAGGTCCGCACGGCCGTGCTCAGCGGCCCGAGTCACGCCGAAGAGGTCTCGCGCGGGCTCCCCACCACCGTCGTCGCAGCTTCCGAGAACGACGGGGACCGCGTTCGCGTCCAAGACCTCTTCACCACCCCCAACTTCCGTATTTACTCGTCGCCCGACCCTCTCGGCGTCGAGGTCGCGGGCGCCTCGAAGAACGTCATCGCCCTCGCGGCCGGCATCTCGGATGGACTCGGCTTCGGCGACAACGCTCGCGCAGCGCTCGTCTGCCGGGGCAGCGCCGAGATCACGCGCCTCGGTGTCGCGCTGAACGCCCGAGCGGAGACGTTCGCGGGACTCTCGGGCATCGGCGACCTCGTCGCAACGTGCACGAGCCTCCACTCCCGCAACCACGCGGTCGGCGCACGCATCGGCGAAGGCGAGACGCTCGACGAGATCCTCGCCTCGACGCAGAAGGTCGCCGAAGGCGTCGAGACGACTCGCTCGCTGCACGAGCTCGCGCAGAAGATCGGCGTCGAGCTTCCGATCACGAGCGAGGTGCACGCTGTCCTCTTCGAGAACAAGCCGGCGCGACGCGCCGTCGAGGACCTGATGGGCCGAGAACAGAAGGCCGAGTAAGCCGCATCCGGGAACGTCTGCCCCATTCGTCGTACGAATCTCTCAATGCTCGTACCCCGGTTCACCGATATCTGAGGTGGAGTGGGCAAGAGTGTCGACGCGGACACTCGGGGATTCTGTCTTGGGAGCGGAGGCGCCCATGGCGCATCGAAGAAGAGTGATGGTCGTCGACGACATCCCGCTGATGCGGACGATGCTGTCGAAGCTCGTGGAGCGATTGGGTCCGAAGATTCTCTTCGGCTCGGGGGACGGCAGAGCGATCGAGATCGTCGAGGCCGCGGACGGTCAAGAGGCCTTCCAGATCCTCCAAGCCAACGAGATCGACGTCGTATTCCTCGATCTGATGATGCCCGATATGGACGGTTTCGCGTTCCTCGCGACCAAGCAACAGGAGCCGACGCTGAGCCACGTGCCCGTCATCGTCTGCTCCGCGCTCAAAGACTCCGAGACACTCCAGCGAGCGTCCGACCTCGGCGCGTTCTCGACGATTCGCAAGCCTTTCACCATGCGAGCCGTCGAGGAGAACCTGCGCAACGTCGCCGCGATTCTCTGAACCGAGCCCTCGGGTGATCGATTAGAATTCGGTCGATGAGCGAATTCGACGAAGGTGAGCCCCACAGACCCGGCACGGACCCAGGCGCGACTCGCGTCCCCTGCTCGCGCTTTCCCCGGACAGCGGACTGCGAAGATTCGGTCGCCGTCGAGGAGCCCCTCGAGATCCGACTCGAGGACGACGCGTTCGCGACCATCATGCGAACGCCAGGCTCCGATCGCGACCTCGCGCTCGGCTTCCTCTACTCCGAAGGCGTCATCGACTCGATCTCGGACGTCGGGACGCTCACCTTCTGCGCGCGCGATTCCGATGTCGAGACGGCGAACGTCGTCCAGCTGCGAGCCCCCGATGGAGTGGAGCTGGCAAGTCCTGGAGGACGACGGCACGGCCCGTCCGTCTCGAGCTGCGGCGTCTGCGGCAAGCAGAGCATCGACGAGGTCCTCGCGTTGCCGCCTCCCCCGACGGTCACCGGAAAGTCCCACGACAGGAGCGATCCGTGGCTCTCGCTCGAGACCCTCGTGGCGCTTCCCGATCGACTTCGCGGTCCGCAGCGCCTCTTCGAGATCACGGGCGCGATCCACGCCGCGGCGATCTTCGACGCGATGGGCGAGGCATGCCGGATTCGCGAGGACATCGGCCGGCACAACGCGGTCGACAAGACGATCGGCGCTGCCCTCCTCGAAGACGCCTTGCCGCTCGAGCGCCGCGTCCTCCAGGTCAGCGGGCGCGTCAGCTTCGAGATTGTCCAAAAGGCCTACCGAGCGGGAATCCCCGTGATCTCGGCCGTTTCGGGTGTCTCGAGCCTCGCCGTCGCCCGCCCGGGGGCGGGGGGGCTGCCCCCCGC
>CAYZGY010000618.1:0-2160 GCA_964478085.1 uncultured Planctomycetia bacterium | reverse complement strand
GAGCAGCCTCGACGAATTGCCTCGGTGACGATTTGTATCCAGGACAATATGCCTCGGTGACACTCGTAGATCGCTACGAGCGTCGCGAATCGCCGTTGCATTCTTCGAGCGATGATTTCACAATCCCTGTCGCTGAGATCAATCTTGAGAGGTGAGATGATTCGATGAGCACGTCTTCGCAGAACTGGGAAGAGAAAGTCGGCCTGGCCCGCATGCTTTGCGGCGGGGTCATCATGGATGTCACGACCGCCGAGCAGGCACGCATCGCCGAGGAGGCCGGAGCGGCAGCCGTCATGGCACTCGAGCGCGTCCCGGCGGACATCCGACGTGAAGGCGGCATCGCGCGCATGGCGCCGATCTCGAAAATTCGAGAGATCCAAGAGGCCGCTTCGATCCCCGTCATGGCGAAGGCGCGCATCGGCCACTTCGTCGAGGCCCAGATCCTCGATGCTCTCGGCATCGACTTCGTCGACGAGAGCGAGGTCCTGACGATGGCCGACGACAAGAACCACATCGCGAAGCACTCGTTTCGCGCTCCTTTCGTCTGCGGCGCGCGCAACCTCGGTGAAGCGCTCCGTCGCATCGGCGAGGGCGCCGCGATGATCCGCACCAAAGGTGAAGCGGGCACGGGCGACATCATTCACGCCGTCCACCACCTGCGAAAGATCCACGGCGAGATGCGTCGACTGACGAAGATGGACGCCGAGGAGCTGATGACCGCGGCGAAGGAGCACGGCGCTCCCTTCGATCTCGTTCAGCAGGTCGCGGAGACGGGCAAGCTTCCCGTTCCGAACTTCGCGGCGGGCGGCGTCGCGACCCCGGCGGACGCTGCACTGATGCGACAGCTCGGCGCCGAGGCCGTCTTCGTCGGCTCGGGCATCTTCAAGTCGAGCGAGGACCCGCAGGAGCAACTGCGTGTCGCTCAGGCCATCGTTCAGGCGGTGACGCACCACGACGATCCGGTCGAGCTCGCGCGAATCTCAGAGCAGGTCAACACGTCGATGAAGGGCGAGCACGTCGCAAACGACTCGCAAGAAGAGCTGCTTCAGTACCGCGGAGTGTGAGCTAAGGAGGCTTTCGGGAAGCCCCCACTCGCTCGTGGAGCAGTGTCTCTGAGAAGACCGGGCGAGCGATTCACCCCAACCAGCACGGATATTCACTCCGAGTCCAATCGTGACAAGCGATGGCCCGACCATTGGAGTGCTGACGCTCCAGGGATCGTTCGCTCTCCATCGTCAGAGCCTCGAGCGCTGCCAAGCGGACCTCGTCCTGCGAGATGTGCGTCGCGTCGAGGCTCTCGAAGGGCTCTCCGCTCTCGTCGTGCCGGGCGGCGAGTCGACGACGATGGAGAATCTCGCGAAGCGCTACGGGCTCTTCGACGAGATTCGCGAACGCGGCCGTGCCGGCTTGCCGATCTTCGGAACCTGCGCGGGAGCGATCCTCCTCGGTCGCGGCGACGAGCGCCCCGAGCGCTGGGAGATTGTCGATGTCGAGACGGACCGCAACTCGTACGGCACGCAGGTCGACAGCTTCTCGGCCGAGCTCGACCTCTCGCCTTGGGACGAGCCGTTTCACGGCGTCTTCATCCGCGCGCCGCGACTTCGCGTCCGATCCGAAGCGCTCGCGAGCTCGGACATCGAGGTTCTCGGAACGCACGACGGAGATCCCGTCCTCGTTCGTGCCGGCAAGTGCCTCCTGGCGACGTTCCATCCCGAGCTGACGGACGATCCGCGGGTTCACGAGCACTTTCTCGGCCTCGCCGGAATACCGGTCGATCGATCTTCCGCTGAGCCATCAGCATAAACGGCGACCGCAAGCTCGGCCGGCGCCTGACCGAAGAAGTGAGAATCACTTCGCACGGAGAAGAACGCTTGCGAAACACGATCTCACTCTTCCTCAAGGGCATCGTCATCGGGCTGGCGAACATCATTCCCGGAGTCAGCGGCGGAACGATGGCGCTGATTCTCGGAATCTACGATCGCTTGATCCGAGCGGGCTCGCGCTTCGGCGTCTCGACCCTCGGGGAGCTCAAGACGGCGCTCGGAAGCGACTCGAAGGGTCGTGCGCTCGCCGAGCTCGGCAAGAACTACGACGTCCTCTTCTTGAAGATGCTCGTCCCGGGCGCGTTCGCCGCCGTCCTCGCCGCGCCCCCACTCCAAA
>CAYZGY010000617.1:0-5235 GCA_964478085.1 uncultured Planctomycetia bacterium | reverse complement strand
GGCGACGGCGAACGAGGCGACGGCGAACGAGGCGACGGCGAACGAGGCGACGGCGAACGAGGCGACGGCGAACGAGGCGACGGCGAACGAGGCGACGGCGTCCGCGGCGACGAAGAGGAGCCAGCGAGCGAGATCTCGGCGGAGCGCGCCGAGCTGTTGGCCGAGGCCGGTCGGACGTTTTGGCTCCTGCTCGTCGGTTTCGGGGCAGCGATCGTTCTCGGTCTCGGAGGATTCATCGGGCTTCTCGTGCTACTCCAGCGCTTCCAAAAGCGACGCGTTCACTTCGGCATCGGCGGCTCCGCGGAGTTCGGCGGAATCTACGCCGAGACCTTCGCGGTGTGGCTCCTGCTCTTCTTGGGGTTCTCGATCGCGGCGAGAAACGTCGCCGAGGGACCGAGCCAACTCTTCGCTGTGGGGGCCGGTTTCTTTCTCAGTCTCCTGGCGCTCGCCTGGCCGGTCGTTCGTGGTGTGCCTTGGAAGCGAGTTCGTGAGGACATCGGTTGGACGATGGGACGGAAACCCGCCGCCGAGCCGTTCGTCGGCGTCGTGACGTACTTCATGTCACTTCCCCTCCTCGGCATCGGGCTGATCGGTTTCTTCGTTCTCCTCCCGTACTTCTCCGAAGCGCCGAATCCGAACCCGCTCGCTCCGGTGGAGACGCCGTCCCACCCGATCGTCGAGCCGTTCCTCGCCGCCGATTGGACGGGCCGACTCGCGGTGATTCTCCTCGCCTGCGTCGCGGCTCCGATCGTCGAGGAGACGATGTTCCGAGGCGTCCTCTACCGCCACCTCCGCCAAGCCTCGGCGGGGTGGGGACTCGCGAAGAGCGCGTTCCTCAGCGCCCTCTTCTCGAGCTTCATCTTCGCCGTGATCCATCCCCAGGGAATCGTCGCTGTGCCCGTCCTCATGGCGCTCGCGATGGGGTTCTGTTTGGCTCGCGAGTGGCGCTCATCGCTCATCGCGCCGATGGTGACTCACGCGATCAACAATGGCATCGCGCTGTCGGCCGGGCTTTGGTTGTTGGGGGGGTGAGGGAGATCTCGGAGACGATGGTCGACGGATGTAGAGACGACGTCACGACGGGGCGACCCGCCGCGTGACTCGATCGCAGCGGCGACCCGGAGGAACCGGATCGACGCTGCGATCGAGTGCTGTGTCGGATTTTTGTTCGGGCGGCTTTCTTGCTGGGGGAGCGGGGCGCGGAGGGGCGAATCCACGCATCCTAAACTTCTTTCCCGCAAGAAGATGACCGGATCCGGGGCTTGCGGGTGCAGAGGAATCACCGGACAATAGGCCGAGGTTCGACGTGCCACACTGCGGGGTGTGATGGCGTCTTCAGGCTTCTGGAGCACCGGAAGATTTCCCGCCGATGAAACCTCAACGCAAAACGAGTCCGAGCCTCGCGGCTTCGAGCGCCGGCGACGATCTGTCGCTGATGTGCCGAATTCGCGATGGGGACGCCGACGCGTTTGTCGTCTTCGTCGATCGATGGCAGTCGCAACTCGCCCGCTTCTTTCAGCTGATGGGGGCTCGTGGTGCCGAGGTCGACGACGGCGTGCAGGAAGTGTTCCTGCGTGTGTACCGTCACCGCCAGCGCTTCGACGCGCAGAACGAGAACGCGGTTCGCGCGTTCGTCCTGCGCGTCGCACGCAATACCTACATCGATCAAGTTCGCAAGAAGCGACGCGGTCCGCAGTGGGTCGAGCTCGAGTCGGAAGGGCTGATTCCCGACCCGACGAGCGAGACCGGCGGCGGGCAGGACGCGCGGGCGGCGCTCGACGATCGCTTCGATCTCGAGATCGCGGTGCACACGCTACCCGAGAAGCTGCGCGAAGTCGTCGTGCTCAGCACGTGGAAGGGGCTCAGTCAGCCCGACATCGCCGAGATCCTCTCGATTCCGGTCGGGACGGTGAAGAGTCGGATGCACTACGCGATTCGTCAACTCAGGGAGGTGTTCGATGTCCGAACGGTTTCCTGAACAGGCGAACGGGTCCTGCTTCACGTCGAGCGAGGTGACGCAGTTCTTGCGTGGCGAGATCGACGCCGCGAGGCGCGATGCGTTTCGCGTGCATGTTCTCGTCTGTGGATCCTGCGCCGAAGAGGTCGAGTCGCAGCAGCGAGTTCTCGATGGGCTCTCCCAGCTCGTGAGTGATGAGCCGCGAGAGAAAAGCGATGCGCGTAGCCTCGCGTTCTCCGTGATCGGCGAGGTCGATAGAGAAGAGCGTGTCGCGGGCGGGCATGCCTGGCAGCGTCGCGTGGCGGCGACCGTTCTGCTGGCGCTCGGTCTCGGCGTCGCGATGTTCATCGCGTTTCGCGACCCGGTCGATCAGCCGAACATCGAGGAGTCCAGTGTCGGCGGCTCGACGGTCGCCATGGTTTCGGATGGCGTTTTTGACGATCAGACGACGGCCGCCGTCGCGCGCGGTTTGTCGTGGCTCACGGACGTCCAGGAGGACCATGGCGGTTGGAGCTCGGCACGCTTCGGCGGTCGAGCGGACTTCGATATCGGAGTGAGCGCGCGCGCCGTTCTCGCTCTCGCGACGAGCGACGACGGCGAGCACCTCGCCGCGGCAGCGCGCGGCGCCGACTTCTTGATCGGTGAGCAGCAGCGCAGCGGACTCTTCGGATCGTCGTTTCACGGAGCGATCTACAATCACTCGGTCGGGACGCGCGCGCTCCTCGCGTGCTGGCAGCGACGCGATTCTATCGAGGGCGAGTCGGCTCGATCGTGGAAGGAATCGATCGACGCGGCCGTGTCCTACCTCGTACGAAGCCAGGACCGTTCCGGTAGCTGGTCGAGTCGTGGAGCGCGGACGGCGTCGGAGAGCCTCTCGCTCTCGACGTGGCCGCTCGAATGTCTGGCGGAGGCGCGCGCGCTCGGTTGGAAAAACCTCGACTCGTCGATCCGTCTCGCGACGACGTGGGTCGACTCCACGCTTCGTCGCGGCCAGGTCGGCGAGCCGTCCGATGTCGAATCCCTGAGCTGGGTCGTGCAGCGCTCCGAGCCGGGGCAAAGCGCGCTGGCGCGTCGTACGCTCGACCGATTGATCGCCGGCGAATCGCGCTACTACAGCGCCTTCCTCGTATCGCGTGCGCTCCGTCGTGGCACGGAGGCATGGAGGAAGGACCGACGACGTGACGCCGCGCAGCAGCTCCTCGCGCGTCAGGAGTCGGAGGGAAGGTATACAGGCAGCTGGGAGCCGGTCGAGAGATGGAGCGTACTCGGAGGACGTCTCTGCTCCACGGCGCTCGCGACACTCGCGCTCGACACCCGCTACTGAGAGGAGGTGCCGTCATGGTCGGTGCCGCTCCCGGTCACCGAACGATAGGTCCTCGAGGCTCTCGGACGACGGGGAGGGCCGGCGCGTTTTCTTTCGTCTGCGTCGTTCTCTGTCTCTCGCTCTGCTCGTGGCGATCGAGCGCGACTTTCGCGCAGGACGTGCTCATCTACGCGGCGGCGGCCGATACGGAGACCGGCGAGCCGGTGATCTTCCGTCAGGCGGTCGAGCGAGCGGGGCTCGTTCATCGCTCGACGTCGACTCTCGAGCTTCTCGACTCGCTCTCGCAAGATCCTGATCTGCAAATCGTCGCCGTCTTTTCTCGGGACGCTGAAGATCTCGCGTCTGCGCTCGGCACGCTACAGCGATACGTCGAGACGGGCGGCGTGATTCTTGTGATGACCTCGTACCTCGACGACGTGTTCGATCATCCGATCTGGAGCTCGCTCGGCGTCGACCTCGCCGAGGACCTCGACCTGCCCCCGGTGCTCGATTGGTCGAGAAGCGATCATCCGATCGCGTCGTCCGAAACTCGCCTCCTCGGTCAGTGGCGTCCGCAGGAAAACGTCGAGGGAGATTCGGGCGACCTTCTCACGGCCCGTCCGGGGTTTCGAGCGGTTGTCCCTGCACTCGGACAGAACGCCGGTTCGCCCATCGTCGCAGCCGACAACGGTAGCGCGGTCGTCAACGCGTTCGACGGGCGGGAGTTCAACTCGAACCAGCTGTTCCTGCTCTATCTCAACGAGCTCGACTTCGTGCTGTCGCAAGACCGCGATGGCGACGACGATGGCATCCCCGACCATGTCGAGCTCGCTCGCGGGCTCGACCCGACGGACCCGAACGACGCCGACGCCGATTACGACCGTGACGGCCTCGACAATCGGGAAGAGGTTTTCGCGCGTACCGATCCCTTCGACCCGGATACCGATGGCGGTGGGCTGCAGGACGGTCTCGAGGTCACGTGGGGGCGAGATCCCTTGATGGCGGTCGACGATTTCGTCGGCGTTCGCGTGCTTGTCTGGACGCACGAGGACGACGCGATCGACGTTCGTCGAGATCTCGTTCCGGCCCTCGAGCTTCTCGACGACGACGTTACCTTCGTCGAGACGACGGACCCGTTCGGTGAGGGGCCGAACGTCTCGACCCACCACGTCATTCTCGTTCCTCCGACCCGGGATGCCGGCCTCGGCCGAGAGCGTGCGGCCACCTTCTCCGCACGGCTTTCGCGGTTCGCGATCTCGCAAGGGACGCTCATCGCTCTCGGAGAGAGCGGCGTTCGGATGGTGCAGGAGCTCGACCTCTTTCCGAATCTCGAGCTCATCGACGAGGCGTCGACGGAAACGAGCCTGAAGGTCCGGCAAAGAACGGATCCGCTCTTCTTCGGTGTCGGCGAACGTGTTCGCGTCTTTCCCGGAACGGCGACCTTTTCGCACGGTCGTGCGGGCGTCGAAACATTGGTCGAGCAGGAGAGCGACGGGTCGAGCGTCGTGAGCTCCGTATCGTCTCGAAATGGTCGCGTCATCCTCATGGGTTACGATTTCGCGAGCTTCGACGACAACGTGGCACGGATTCTCTCCGGAGCGATCTCGACATCGATCCTGACCTGCGACGTCGACGGTGACGGCATGCCGCGCGCGTTCGAGGAGCTCCATGGTCTCGACGACTCGAACTTTCGCGATGCCGGGCAGGATCCCGATCGCGAGCTCGTGTGGAATCGTCGCGAGTTTCACTTCGGTACCTCTCCTCGCCTGAGCGATTCCGACGGTGACGGGCTCGACGACGCTCGTGAGACTTCGACCACCGGAACGAACCCGCGTCGAAGCGACACGGACGGAGACGGTATCGACGATTCCGAGGATCCGTTTCCACTCGAGCCGATCCGCGTCGCGATCGAGACGCCATTCGCCGCGTTGCCTGATCGTCCTTCGCAGGTCTCCGCCGAGCTTTCGCTCGGAGG
>CAYZGY010000616.1:0-5243 GCA_964478085.1 uncultured Planctomycetia bacterium | reverse complement strand
CCGCCGTACCGGTACACGAGTTTCGTGTGATCGAGCCCAAGAAGGTGAAGCATGGTCGCGTGGAGGTCGTGCCGATGAATTGTTCCGCTGACCGCCTTGTACCCCAGCTCATCGGTCGCTCCGTACGTGAGACCCGCTCGCACACCGCCTCCGGCCAACCAGGCGGTATAGCCTTCCGCGTTGTGATCCCTTCCGATCGTCTCTTTCCCTTCGAGTATCTGTGTCTCGGGAGTTCGGCCGAACTCGCCGGTCCAAAGCACGAGAGTTTCGTCGAGTAGCCCGCGACGCGCGAGGTCCTCCAGCAGCGCAGCGATCGGCTTGTCGATCTGCGCAGCCTTGTCACGGAACTTGTCGAGGTTGCTGTGATGGTCCCAGCCGCTCGAGCTGATTTCGACGAATCTGACGCCGGCCTCCGCCAGTCGTCGGGCGAGCAGGCATTGGCGCCCGAAGTCATCGGTGGATCGCTGACCGATGCCGTACATGGCGAATGTCTCCTTCGACTCGCTCTCGAGATTGAGAACCTTGGGCATGGCGCTCTGCATCCGCGAGCCGAGATCCGCAGACTCGATGACTCCCGCGACGTCGTCGGTTTGATCGAGCAGACGCCGGTTCATCGAACGGGCCAGGTCGAGGGATGCCTTCGAGATCGCGCTCGGCAGTCCGTGTGCCGGGTCCAGATTGCGGATGGACGCTTTCTTGACCGGCTGTCCTTGCCAGCCCAGGCGCGTCGCCTGGAACGTGCTCGGAAGAAACGCGCTGCCGTAATTCGCTGGACCGCCGAACGTACGCGACGGCTTGATCGTGAAGAATCCGGGCAAGTTCTGATTCTCCGTCCCGAGACCGTAGAGAACCCACGATCCCAGCGACGGCCGTACGAATTGGAAGTCGCCCGTGTGCAGCATCGGAATCGCGATCGGATGTGCTCGGCTAGTCGTCTGCATGGCATTGAGCATACAGACGTGGTCGATTCGCTTCGCCAGGTTCGGAAAGGCCTCGGAGACCCACGTTCCGCTCTCGCCGTGGCGAGCGAATTGCAGCTGCGGAGGAAGCAGTTTGCCTTTCTTGATTCCCTTCTTGCCGCCCCGTTTGGCGAGTTCCGGCTTGTAGTCGAACGACTCGAACTGCGACGGTCCGCCATTGATAAACAGGAAGATCACTCGCTTCGCCTTGGGCGCAGAGTGTGGCGCCTTCGGCGAGAGGAGGCTGGCCTTTGCGCCGTTCGGGGTGAGACCCGACAGGAGCAGTGAACCGAGGCCGACGGAGCCGACGCGAAGCCACTCTCGACGCGAGTGCTCGACGGCTGATGGGGAGCTCGTCATCTGGGGTGTTCTCCAACGGGTCTCGGTACGGCCGAAGTCGTCGCTCGATCTTCGTGACTCACTTGGCATCGACTAAGTAACGGAATTCGGCCGTCGAAAAGAGAGTATGGAACCAGGCCGACCAGCCTTCGACTTCTCGATCGACTCCCAGGGCCTCGAGCTCCCGAACTCGCCGAACGAGCTGCTGAGCTTCAGCACTCTCGACCTCAGTAGCAGGCCGCGCGAGAGCCCAGCGGGTCGCTATGTCGACACGCGCGCCATCGCTTTTCTTGCGCGTGGCTGCGACGAGTCGTTTCGCAGCGTTCCTCGCCTGTTCAGCGACGAACGTCGAGTTCGAGAGATAGAGCGACTGTGCGGGAACATTCGTCACAGCTCGTCGACCGCTGACCAGGCTCGGCGATGGGAAATCGAAGAGGTCGAAGAGCTCGGGGACGTAATCTCGAACGATGGGCAGGTAGACGCTCCGGTACCGGCTCGGCGGTTGGAGCTTTCCGGGGGAGATGCCGCGAACCAGTTGGTCGCCGAGCTCGCGGACTGTCGAGCCCGCCGGGCGGGACAAATCGAGCTGCCCACTGACGGAGAGAATCGCGTCGCGAATCGCTTCGGCTTCGAGCCGTCGAGGGGTGGCTCGCCACAAGAGTCGGTTGTCGGGATCGATCTCCGTATTGCTCGGATCTCGAGCACTGCTGAGCTGATACGCGCGGCTGAGGACAATGGTTCGGATCAGTCTCTTCACCGACCAGCCCCCGTCGACGAAGCGGATGGCGAGCGTGTCGAGGAGTTGCGGGTGACTCGGCCTCGCGCCTATCTTTCCGAAGTTGTCGACCGTCGTTACGATTCCACGGCCGAAGAGATGGTGCCAAACGCGATTGACCAGCACGCGGGCGGTCAACGGGTTCCTGGGGCTCGTGATCCAGTGCGCGAGCTCGAGGCGACCGCTGCTGTTAGGATCGATCTTCGGCGAGCCGTCGACGCGTACGGCGCTGAGGAAGCCTCGCGCGACTCGCTTGCCTCGGCGGCGGAAATCACCGCGTATGGCGACATGAGCATTCGTCGGTTTTTCGCTGTCGCGCGCACTCATCGCGTAGGTCGGTCGATTCTCCGGAGCTTTCTCGAGCTTCTCGAGTTCTGCCACGAGATCGCGGATTTCGATGGCGAGGGCGTCAGCGCGTCCGCTGGTCTCACCGGTCCTCACCGCAGAATCGACAGCCTCCTTTCTCTCGGATCGTTTCGCGGCGAGCAGCTCTTTCGTCTCGGCGATCTGTTTCTCGTGTTCCTCGGCTTCTTGGTGCCGGACGCTTGCTTCTGGCCCGATTGGAAGGAGGTCCGTCGGGTTGTTGCTGTACTTCTGTCGGATCGTTCCGTAGAGAGGTTCCGTGCTGAGGAAGATACCGGCGAGTGCGTAGTAGTCCTCGTTGGGGATTGGATCGAACTTGTGATCGTGACACCGGGCGCAGGCGACGGTCAGTGCCAAGGTCGAACGGAGGACCGTGTCGATCTGCGCGTCGACGACGTCCATCCGGAACTCCATGCCGTTCGAGTTGTGCCGTTTCGGAACGAAGGCCAGGATGCTCGGCGCGATTCGTCGGGCGTCGATCGACTCTTGAGAGTCGGTCTCCGACGAATGCAGGAGATCGCCGGCGATTTGCTCCCGAAGGAACACATCGTAAGGCTTGTCCTCATTGAACGAGTCGATCACGTAGTCGCGATAGGGCCAGGAGTGGGGATAGGTGAAGTTGAACTCCATTCCGCTCGATTCGGCATATCGAACGACGTCGAGCCAATGGCGTCCCCAACGTTCGCCGAAGCGTGGTGAGTCCAGCAGGCGATCGACGAGGCTCGCGAGAGCGCCCGAAGTCTTGTCGGCGAGGGACTCTTCGACCTGTTCCGGGGATGGGGGTAGCCCGATCAGATCGAAATAGATGCGACGGACGAGCGTCCGGCGACTCGCGTCAGCGACAGGAGTGAGCCCGCTTGCCTCAAGGCGGGAGAGAACGAATCGGTCGATGTCGTCACGCGGCCACTCCGTGCCCTCGATCCGAGGAGGCTCGACAGCGCGCGGCTTCGTGAACGCCCAGTGGGGGCTCTCTCCATCGACGTCGGCATCGGGAGTTTTTAGGACGGGCTCCTCGCCTGGCGAGAGGACCGGGAGTTGCATGACGAACAGTAGGCCGATGGTCGCACGTCTCATGATGCAGGTCCGTTGGAGGGACATGGCTTCGTAGGCTCCGTTCGTGCTCAGGATCGTCGAGACATCGAGCTCAGCCTGTGACCCGAGTCACGGGGCGTGACGAATCCTCGTTCCGATACATCCTCCAGAGATTCCGCAGTGGGCGGAGATGTGATCGATGTCACGGTCGGTTCGCGCGCTGCGTGATACGCTCGTTCATTGCACGTCTGGGCGCTCTCGCGTTCCACGAACGAGGGCGTGCTGTCGGTGTCGGGTCACGGGCGACTCGTACACGTTCACGATGAACGAATCACGCGGAGACGAATCCGATGGGGGCCTTGCCGCGAACTCGACGTCTGCCTTGGAAAGGCTCGTTTGGCGTCGTTCTATTCTTGATTTCGGCTTGTTCGCTGCGTGCACAGGAGCCGATCGACTATTCTTCGCAGATCGCTCCGATTTTCGTGACGATGTGCACGGGCGGGGCGTGTCATGGTGGGGCGGCGGAGTCGGGCGTCGAGTTGAGCTCGTACGACGCGACGATGGCGAGCTTCGGTGTCACGTACGGCGAGCTCGTCGTCGTGCCGTTCGATTCGGCAGCGAGCGTACTCTGGAAGAAGATCGCGGAAGAGAGTCCGGAGCGGGGCGTGCGCATGCCAAAGGGGGAGCCCCCTCTCTTTCCCGATGAGATCGACCTGATCGCGAGGTGGATCGACGAGGGCGCTCGTGAGTCCGGAGAGCCGCATGTATTGTTGCGCGGTGATCTCACGCACGATGATTCTCTCGACATCTCGGACGCGGTCAGCCTTCTGGCGTATCTCTTCCTCGGCGGCATCGAGCCGTACTGTGAGCCGGTCGCCGACGCGAACTCCGACTCCGGGGTCGACCTCTCCGACGCCGTGTTTATCCTCTCGCACCTCTTTCTCGGCGGTGCTCCTCCCCTCCCGCTCCAGCCGGAGGAGCTCGACCAGTGCACGCTGCCGAATCGCCCACCTCGAGTCTCGCCGATCGGAACGATCGAGGGGCGCGAAGATATCAGGTTGTCGTTCGACATCGAAGCGCACGACGTCGATAGCGACTCGCTGAGCTACGCGATCGATAGGGCTCCCGAAGGACTCTCCGTCGACTTCCGAAGCGGTCGCGCCACCTGGACACCACACGTGGGACAAGCGGGCGACCATCGCGTTCGTATTCGAGTGAGCGATGACGGAGAACCGTCGAGGTCGGCGTGGACGACAGGACTCGTCCGCGTTCGCGCGGGCAACCGTCCGCCCTTGATCGATTCACCCGGCACGGTCTACGGGCGAGAAACCGTACCTCTTACGTATTTCTGGACCGCTACGGATGGCGATGGGGACGAGCTGATGTGGGAGCTCGTCGAGGCGCCGGGAGGCAGCACGATCGACGCCGAGAGCGGGCGATTCGATTGGACGCCCGAGATCGGCCAGGCAGGGAGTCACGAGGTTCGGGTGCGAGCACGCGATGACGGAGACCCCGCTCGATCGATGGAGGCCTCGGCGACTATCGTCGTCGTGCCTCGCGACGCCGCCCAAAATCAGGCTCCGTTCGTTCGATCTCGCCCCGTCTATCGTTCGTATCCGGAATTCCCGATCTCATTCGTGATCGGGGCGACCGACCCGGACGGAGATGCTCTCACCTTCAACGCAGAGGATCTTCCCGACGGCGCCAGTCTCGACGCGACTTCGGGACAATTCACTTGGACGCCCGGCGAGGATGATCTCGGCCCGGTCAGGTAG
>CAYZGY010000615.1:0-5245 GCA_964478085.1 uncultured Planctomycetia bacterium | reverse complement strand
GCCGCTGAGGTCCTCGCCGTTGAAGATCGGCTTCCACTCCGGCGTGCCGAGGTCCTTGATGCGAAGGTTGCGCCAGCGCACCTGAAACGGACCATTCCTCTTGCCGATGCCGTGGACTTGAAGACCGATGAAGCCCTTCGGCGTCAGCGAGTCGACGAGGTCGGCCGCGGGCACGTCGTTGAGGAAGGTCTTGATCGAGGGGCCGATCGCCTCGACGCGAATCTTGTTCCACGCGTTCGGCTTGAAGGCCTTGCGTGCAGGCTCGTTCTTCGATAGATCGTTGAGCCAGCCACGTCGTGCCTCGTCGTAGATGCCTGCCGTCCACATGCGATTGCGCTTCGTGTCGGGATCGATCTCGACCTGGTAGCCGTGGACGCGGCCGTTGCGGTACGACTCGAGGCTCTGGCTACGAATTTGGACACCGGAGTTCAGCTGCTCATCGACCTGGAACTCGTACTCCAAGATGAAGTCGCCGTAGTCGCGATCGGTGCAGAGGAAGCTGTTCGGCGTTCTCGGAATCGTCGTGCCGACGATCACGCCGTCCTCGACCGTGTACTTCGCCTTGCCACCGCGCTGAACCCAGCCCTCGAGGTTCTTGCCGTTGAAGAGGCTGAGCCACTCGGTCTTCTTTTGATCTGCGTTCGCCGCGGAGGGCGAGGCGAGAAGTCCGGCGAGCACCACGACGAATGTCGCGGCGCGGAACGAAAGGAGAGGAGATTTCATGATCGCTTCTGCGTCCAGGTCGAGATTGCGTTTTGTTCGGAGATGTCCGGGAACGGCACTAGCCGGCTATTCTCGACTACGGGGACCGGGGTGTCCAGCGGCAGGCTCTGAGCCCTCGATCCTCTGAATCGCGCGATCGACCTCGAGCTCGTGATTGGGGAACGGCGGGGGCCGCGCGGGACTGATGCGCGGCGAGTGATCTCAGCGCCGCGACTCGTACGCTCACGTTGTCGTCGTCGAGTGCTCGGATGAGTGCGACGATGACTCACGGTCAGAGCAGAATGCGTTCACGGATGAGACCGCTCGCAGCCCAGCCGCCGAGCGCCAGAACGAGGAGAGCCCCGAAAGCGAGCGCGAACTTTCTTCCGCGACGAGCCATGACTCGGGCTCTCAGGTCAGTTCACACAGCCGTCCTCGCAACCGACGATGCGCACGCAGTCCGTTCCGAGAGTCGGCGGCGCGCCGTTGAGGAAGAGGAACTGCAGCAGGTGAATCGCGTCGCTCGCTTGGACCTGTCGGTTGCCGTCGAGATCGAGAAGCGTCGTGTTTCCAGGCGTCAGCCCGTCGCCGCAAGGAAGCGTGACCGCTTCGCCGGCGAAGAGGAAGCGAAGGATCGCGACGCCGTCCGTGACGGTGTAGCGGCCATTCGCGTCGACGTCTCCTGGACGGCGGATGCCACCCGCGGGCGGATCGCCTGCGACACCAGGGCTGCCGAGACGCTCGGTGCTCGCACGCCAGCGCGCCGGCACGCTGAGATCTCCGCTGCGATCGAAGGGGTCGACGCTTTCGAGTGTGAACCCTTCGCCGTCGGTCGATGGATACCAGTCGTCGTCGTAGTCGACCTCGAAGACCGTGTCACCCGTGCCCGCGACGAGGCGGACCCACTCGCTGCTGTTGCTCAGCGTTCCTGTTCGGATCTCGCCGAGAACGCGCGCGCCACGGTCACCGTAGCGGGCCTCGAAAGCCGCGAGATCGCGAACGATGACTCCGACCTCGCCCGGGGCGAGCTCGGTGACGTCCGAGTGCTCGTCGAAGTTGAACGTGAACGTCGATCGTGCGAATCCGATCGTCGTCAGGCTCGCTGTCTTGTTGCCGACGTTCTGGATCTCGACGAACTCGAAGTCAGTCGTGCTGAAGTCGGCGGTCGGGTCTTCCTCGGGAGTCGACGGTGCAGGGTTGTAGTTGATCTCCGTGACCGCGAGCTCGGGGAGCTCGAGGAGGTACGAGGCGGTCACCGCAGAGCTCCACAGCCGCGGACCATCGAGAAGTCGGGCGGTGATGAAGAGGGGGCCTGTGACCACGATCGGCTCCGTGTAGAGGATCGCGTTCTCGCTCGGCTCCGCGTTCTCGTTCCGCGGGTCGCTGCCATCGAGCGTGTAGTAGACCGGCGAATCGCCTTCGACCGAGATGGTCACGAGCGTTCCCTCGTCGACGACCGAGCTGCCGGGCTCGATGCTCGGGGTCGGAACGAAGTTGCGGTCGATGAACTCACCTCGCGTCGAGAGCCAATTCTTGAGGTGGTTGACCTCTCCCTGGAAGGTCCCGTTGAGCGGCGCCGGGCTGCTTCGCGGTCGGACGCCACCCCAGCGCTGGAAGTTTCGCTCGGCCGCTTCGCGAATCTCGTCGGCCATCTGGTCGATGACCTCGTTGATGTGCTGCGTGCTCAGTGGGCCCGAGCGCAACTCTCGCCAGCGGTTGACGTACTCTCGTTGCCAGCGCGTCGTTCCCGCGAGAGGAGGACGACCACCGAAGAGCCGATTGTACCAGCCGAAGGTGAAGAAGTTCGTCCCGCCACCGACCCAGTCGATCGGATTGCGATCGCGACCGTCGGTCGAGCCCATCGTGCGGTCGTAATCCCAAATCGGTCCCATGCGCACGGAGCCGCCACGCGGCTTGAACAGGTATCCGCTGAGACGGAACGCGTCGACGTTCATCGGGTACATGTTCAGGATGTGGTGGTCGATCCAGGAGCGAATATCGACGTAGGTGCCGTCGTGATTGAAGATCCCGTTCGGATCGAGCCTCGCGTTCATGTCGCCGAGGAAGCGCTGGAGCCACTGAATCTGAGCCTGCGGCGGATTCTTCGGATTGACGAGGACGAGCGACTGCCCGCCGCCGCTGATCGTTCGAGCGCCATCGGAACGATCGATCTTGAGCAGCCAGCCACCGCTGATCTCCGGCTCGGTGAGGTCGTTGGGGCGGAGGCGGTCCATCTCGACACGTCCGGGGCCGCGCTTGTTGCGTTCCATGAACACGTAGAGCCCGTGGTAGTTGGTCATCGACACGGGATTGCGAGTCATGTTGAGGAAGCACTCGACGAAACGCGTTCGCACGGCGTACTGCCCGACCTCGCGGCTGAGCAGGTAGATCAGCGCGTTTCGGATCAGCGCTCGGTCGAACGTCTCGGGGCCGTACATCGCGTAGTCAGCGTGTTCGGGCCAGCCGAAGATCGAGGTGTCTGCCTCGCCTTGTTCGGCGTCCCTGGTCTCGACGTTGAACGAGAATTTGGCTCGGCCACAGGAGCTCGAGCCGCGCTTGCGGAATCCGACCTTGTGCGTGAAGACGGGCTCGTCGGTGATGCGGGCTCGTCCATCCTCACCCGGCTCGATGATGACAAAATGACCGTTCGTGTAGTTCCCTTCGCAGTTCGAGGAGTCCTGATTGATGTTGCGCCCGAAGGTCAAAGCGACAGCGATCGGAATGTTCGAGCTGAAGTCCTGCACGGAGGGGTGCATGATGACGATCGTCACGTTCTCCGAAGGCCCCCCGAGGTAGTCGGGGTGGAAGACACGTGCGGTCAGAAGAGCCGCGCCGGTGACCGAGACCGGTCCTTCGTATAGCTCCGAATCGACGTTCGGGAGCGAGCCGTCGAAGGTGTAGCGAATCGAGGCGCCTTCGAGCCCGGTCGTGATCTCGATCTCTTGCGCTCCGCTGAAAACGCCGCTGTCGTGACTGAACACGGGCTTCGGCGCGACCTGCGTGGCACCGCCGATGTTGAGGTCGCCGGGAGTCGGCTGCGTGAAGTAGCGTTCCTGGTCGAGGAAGACGCCGCGGATGTCGATCGCGTCGAGTCGCGCATCGAAAAAGACGTCGCTGCTGTCCGGGCGGAGATTCAACAGCTGGACCGCGATGACATTGCGTCCGGCGACGAGCTTGTCGACGTGAGACGTGAGGTCGTACTCGACCGTCGTGCGTGCCGAGTGGGAACGCTCGGCTTGCTTGTTCCAGGTGAGATCACCTTCGACGTTTTCGGAGATGATTCCTTCGCCGTTGAGGAAGAGAGCGAAGCCGTCGTCGTACCACGTAGAGAGTTGGAGTTGATCGATGACGTCGGGGGACTCCACATCGAACTCGATGCGAAGATAGGCGCTCGAGGTGACGTCCTCCATGCCCGTGATCTCGGTGTTGATACGTCGCGAGATCGTCGAGCTGCCACCGAATCCGACCGCGAGTTGACCTTCCTGCCACGCCGCCGCATCGAAGTCCGGCTCCGTCCAAGTGAGGCCGAGTAATCCGTTCGACGGGACGTGAACGCGGACGGTCGACGCTTCCTCGATGAGCGGGAACCTTTCCCAGTCCATCGCGAGACCGTAGGACGTGTCCGGGAGCTGCTCCGTGAACGGCACGAACGCGGAGACCACGTTCTGTCCGTCGGGTGCGAGGAGCGCGAGAATCTCTCCGTCCTTCTCGAGGGCGAAGTTCGTGTGCAGCGGACGGCTCGGGTCGCGGCGATCCTTGCCCGAGGCGAAGACGAGAATCGACTCGTTCGGTGCGAGCGTCACGGCGGGGAAGGTCCACTTCGTCAAAGTCTCCGGCGAATCGGTGACGTGATACCCCTCGAGGCTGACCGTCTCCCCGCTGCCATTGAAGACCTCGAACCAGTCCGAGTACTCGCGGTCGGAGTCCTGGATCGTGCTCTGGTTGAAGGCCTGGAACTCGCTGATGACGAGTCCTTCTTGTGCGGTGCTCGTCGACACGCAAAGCGCGAGCACCAACGCCGTGCACCATCCAATGCGACGAAAACGCATCATGTCCGACATGATCGAAGTCCCTCTTTCTTCTCGCGAGCCTGACGATTCTCCTCTCCTCGAGAAACACCCGTCTCGATGAGTTGGTTTCCGTCGTCCGGCTGCGACAACCGAACATGCGCGCCCTACTGACTCTGAAACCGCCAATGATAACCGAAAACTCGCGAAAAATTGTCCCAAAGCGCCAAGTGCTCGCGGTGGAGGGGGGAGACAGATACCCTACTTTTTCGACGGAGACGGACCATGGGCAAGCTGATCGCGCTCGTTTACGGATTTCTGGGCTACCTCGGGTTCCTGGCGGCGTTCGCGTACGCCGTCGGATTCTTGACGGATGTTCTTGTTCCGAAGTCGATCAACGACGGGGCCGAGTCGGGGCTTGCGGGCGCGATTCTCGTCAACGTCGCGCTGCTCGGGCTCTTCGGCGTGCAGCACAGCATCATGGCGCGGCCGTGGTTCAAGAAGCGTTGGACCCGCGTGATTTCTCCCGCGGTCGT
>CAYZGY010000614.1:0-5267 GCA_964478085.1 uncultured Planctomycetia bacterium | reverse complement strand
GCTGGCCGGTGTCGACCTCGCGAGCACGCTTCCGGACGGCACGAAGATCGACTCCCACAGTCTCGTCCCGCACCTGAAGAACCTCGAGCTCCCCGCGCACCCGAATCCGCGACACTACGCGCTCGCCGAGCTCTTCGGAGAGAGCGTCCCGGGCGCGCGCGCCGGAAAGACGATCCGCAACGATCGCTACAAGCTCATCCGCTTCGACACGGGAACGGACGAGCTCTACGATCTCCTGCGGGACCCGGACGAGGACGACGACCTGCTCACTCCGGCGAATCCCTCGGCGGAAGCCAGGGCCGCGTTCGAGGAGCTGTCGATGGCGCTCGAGGCGCTCCTCGCCAGCTGAGGGCGCCGCCCGTGGCTCTTTGCCGCCCGTCCTTCCGCCAAACTCCGTCTCGACGTGCACTTTGGCGTGAAATCCGCGTTCACAGAGCCTCCCACCCTCCCGAACACGTGCTAAAATCGAGGATGCCGAAACGGCTGCCGGATCACTCGGCGCACGCGTGGCGTATGCGGACGGCAGCCAGGGATTTCGCGGGCGACCCGGAGGACCGGGAGATCAGGGAATGAGACGGAACTACGGATTCGGAGGGGCGTGCGGGCTCCGACGGATGTGCGGGGTGTGGCTCGCGGTCTGCTGCTCGATCGGCTGGGCGAGCGAGTCCCTGCTCGCGGGCGGCGCGACGTACCTGACGCGCGTCGAGACACAGGAGCAGCTCGACAGCATCTCCCTTCCCGGGCCCGAGGGCGGCTCGGTCGAGAGCTTCACGAAGTTCCTCGTGCCGCTCGCCGAAGACGACCCTATTCCGCCGCTCCTCCACGACGTCTCGCAGTTTCCCTTCCACCACGACTTTCTCCGCGCAGCTTTCCCCGAGCATTTCAGAGAGCTGACGATCACGCAGTACCTCGAGATGATCGAGGCGCGCGAAACACGTCGTTTCCTCGCCGGGACGCTCAATCGGATCCGCACCGAAGACGGCCCGATCTGGGGCTTCGACATCATCACGACGCCCGGCGAGCCGCCGAACCTCGCGGAAGCGAAGCACGCGCACACTGTCCTGCAGTCGATCTTCGAGCTCGGCGAGATCGAGTACGCGCCGTTTTCGAACGACGCTCGCGACACGGCTCGCGACTGGCAGGACCCGGGCTTTCCGCGCTACCTCGGAGACTCGTCGCTCCAGTACGTGCCGTACACGCTCGCGGAGGGGTACGGTCGCGTTCGACTCTGGGAGCACGAGGAGTTTCTCGCCGCCAATGACGTCGGCCTGATCACGTGGCAGGACATCCTCGTCCTGAGCAAGGCTCCGACGGACATCGAAGGCGTCGTCGGTGGCGTGATCACGGCCGAGGAGCAAGGCCCTCTGAGTCACGTCGCGATTCGTACGGCCCGGCGCGGCACGCCCAACTCGTTTCTCAAAAACGCTCTCGAGGAGCTCGCCGAGTACGAAGGCGACCTCGTACGCCTCGAAGTTCGCCGCACGGACTTCACCATCGAGCGCGTCGAGCTCGAGGAGGCCGAGGCCTGGTGGGCGGACAATCGTCCCTCTCTCTCGGGAGAGCCCGAGCTCGATCGCGACTACAAATCGTTCGACAGCCTCACGGAGATCGACATCTCGCCCGACTCTGAGGTCTCACCGGAATCGCGCTTCGGCGGCAAGGCGAGCAACTTCGCTCGCTTGCAGAAGCTCTTCGATCGAGACGACTACCGCAAGTATCTCGAGCCCGGCTTCGCGATTCCGATGGCGCACTACCTCGACTTCCTGCGCTCGAATCGCATCAGGCTCGAGAACGGCAGCCGCGTCACGTACGAGGAGCACCTCGATTCGCTGCTCGATTCGAAAAAGTTCCAGAGTGACCCGCAGCGCCGCTTCGAGCTACTCGACGAGTTTCGTCGCGAGGCGCGCCGGAACAGCACCGTGTCGATCTTCCTCGTCCTCCAGTTAGCCGCGCGCATGGAAGAGATCTTCGGCAGTCGCGATACGATGACGCGCTATCGCTCCTCCTCGAACGTCGAGGACCTCCTCGAGTTCAACGGCGCCGGGCTCTACAACTCGACCGCGGCTTGCGCCGCCGACACGGACGGTGAAGGACCTTCGGAGTGCGATCCCGAAGAAGACGACGAGCGCTCGATCGGCCGCGCCCTCGCGCTCGTCTGGTCGGGTCTCTGGACCTTCCGCGCGTACGAGGAGCGCAGCTTCTACCAGATACCGACCGACAACCTCGCGATGGGAATCCTCGTCAGCCGTGCGTTCCTCGACGAGAAGGTCAACGGCGTCGCGTTCACGGGCAACCCGGCGAACTCCCGAGATCGACGCTACGTGATCTCGTCGCAGCTCGGCGAGGTCAGCGTCGTGCATCCTGATCCCGGCGTGCTGCCGGCGAAGGACGTGCTCCTCGTCGATCGGGAATCGGGCGAGGTGATCGACATCGACCGCCAGCAGAAGTCGACGCTCGCGGAAAACGGTGAGGACGTGCTCACGGACGAGAAGCTCCGCGAGATCGCCCGCGTGCTCTGGCTCATCGATCGCGAGTTCCCCGTCGATCTCGGCGAGCGCTCGCGGGACGAGGTCCTCTTCGACATCGAGTTCAAGATAGAAGCGAACGACGACCTCGCCATCAAGCAGGTCCGGCCCTTCCTCCTGACGGAAACGCCGCCTCAAGTGCCGACCTTCGAGCTCGAGGTCCCGACCGGATCGACGCTCTGCGGTCTTTTTGCCCAGGGGCGCGCACCGGAGGAGGAGTTCTCGGCGAAGAGTCAACTACGCCTGAGGCCCGGCGTGCACGAGCTCCCCGCGGACCTCGAGGTCTTCCTCGCCGACGACTTCATCGAGTCGATCGAGTACCGCACGGACTTCGTCGAAGGCCAGCCGCGCGGACGGATGGAAGCGACCCCCGTCGGGCGAGGGATCTTCCGCTCGACCACCTCGGCTCGTCGTGACGGCTCCGCCTCGCACACCTTCTCCTTCGAGCAGGAGTTCGAGATCGCGGGCGGTGAACGGTTCTTTGTGACGATCTCGGGACTCGAGTTCGCCTCGCGACGCGGCGAGGCGGTCGAGCTCCGGCGTGTCCTCGACGACAGCCTGATCACCGGCGAGCTGTTCGCGCAGGGAGTGCCCGATGGCGACACGAACCGCCGCGTGCAGTTCTCCTCGTGCACGTTTCCCGATCTGCCGCTCGAGCGCATCGAAGCTCAGTTTTTCGACGGTACCGAGGTCGTCCTCGGCGAGCGATTCCTCGAGGCCCGCGCGGGAACCGCGCCGGCCATTCTCGTCTCGGCGGAAGTCACGATCGACGGAGAGACGCAATCGACCGACGACTACTGGCGCCTCGTTTACACCGCACTTCACCACAACTTCCACGTGCGTCACTGGATCGTACTCGACCCTCCGGTCGACGTGGCGGGGGTCGGACGCGTCCGCGTCATCGATCTCGACGAGCCGCAGTCGGACACGGGACGCTCGGCGAAAGCTCGCTACCTCGACGAGGAGTTTCGCGAGCTCGGCACACCAAAGGTCCAGTTCTACTTCCGCGGCGCGCACGATGAGCGGCCGCCGGGATTCAAGCGAGGCGACACGGACGCGAACGACATCGTCGACCTATCCGACGCGATCTTCCTCTTCCGCGCCCTCTTCCAGGGTGGCCCCCAGCTGACCTGTCAGGACGCCGGCGACTTTGACGACGACGGCTCGTTCGAGGTCAACGACGGCGTCCTGATCCTGACGTACCTCTTCGCCGGCGTCGACCTCTCCGGCCCTCCGGGACCGGAGACGTGTGGCCGTGACCCGTCGAATGATGCTCTCGTCGGTTGTGACAAGCCGTGCGCAGTGAATTGAGCCAGCTACGCCTTTCGACCATCCTGATCGCTCTCGCGAGCGGAATGGCAGCCTCCGCGCAGGACGCGGTGCTCTACCGCGTCGACGCCCAGATGCTCGACGGCTGCTTCCACCGTGTCGCTGCGCGTTGAGGAACTTCGGGGACGTCCGCGGCTCCTTCGAGCTGCAACCGAAAGGAGTGACTCCGGACGGCTTCGAGCTCTTCGAGCTGAGCAAGGTCGACCTCGTGATCCCCTTGCCACTCGACGAAGGCTCGATGCGCGCGACGGGCATCGGAACGTTTCGCGTTCGACGAGACCTGAAGCCGGCGCAACAGCTCGTCGAGCTCGACCTCGCGCTCGACGGCGGCAAAGTCGAGCACTACACGAGCGTGCTCGAAGAGTACCGAGGAAGCCTCGACGCGGTTTTCCCCGATATCGCCGCCTCGGTCTCGATCAACGGCCGCGTCTGCCGCGACCGCGTCTTCGACCTGCGCGCGCAAGCGCAGGAAGAGCGTGTTGAGAAAGAGGGCTCACGCCCTCTTTCTCAACGCGCCTCCCTTACAGGCGGCACAGGTTCGGACAACCCTCCAGCCGCACGCAGTCCGTCCCGTTCGCGGGAGCCGGACCGCCCTGGAAGAGGTATCCGAGGAGGTAGATCACGTCGGTGACTTGGAGCTCGCCGTTGGCGTCGACGTCGAGGACGAAGTCGTTCGAGTCGTCGTTGTCGCAGGGCAAGTCGGGAGCGTCGCCGAGAAAGAGGCGGCGGATGAGCGAGTAGGCGTCGGAGACGTCGATCAGGCCATCCTGGTTGCTGTCACCCGGGAGTTGGCGGCCGCCGAGGGGCGGGAAGCCGTCGTCCGAGCCGCCGGGCGAGCCGCCGAGGCTCGAGCTCGGGCCCCACTGCTCTTCGGTGTTCCAAGCGTCGCGGTCGGCGAGGAGGTCGACGGCGACGAGCGAGTCGCCGGCTCCGTCGGTCGTCGGATACCAGAGGTCGTCGTACGAGAAGTCGTGGATCGGCTCGTCGAGCGTGCCGCGCACGATGATTCGTTCGCCCGTGTTGGCGAGGCGGCCATCGTACTCTCCCGCGATGTAGATGCGGGCGACGTCGTAGCGCTCGGCGAAGGCCTCGAGGTTGTTGACGATCACGACGTACTCCCCCGGGCCGAGCATCGGGTCGCCGTCGGTCGGAAACGTGAACCGAATCGCGCCGAGGACTTGGATTCCTCCCAGGGCGACCGGCTCGGTGCCGCTGTTCGTGAACTCGACGAACTCGTAGTCCTCGTCGTTGAACCCGTTCTGCACACCGTCGGGCTCGGGATGGTACATGATCTCCGAGATCACGATAGGAGGCAGCTCCTCGTAGTACGTCTCGCTGCGGGCCGGCCTCCAGTCGGTCGTGCCGACGCGGAAGCGAGCCGTCACCATCATCGTGCCTTCGAGCTCGATCTCG
>CAYZGY010000613.1:0-5287 GCA_964478085.1 uncultured Planctomycetia bacterium | reverse complement strand
AGAGGAAGTCGAGCTCGAGCAGGAAGACGCCCGCCTCGACCTGCGCGCCGCACTTCTCGATGAGCTCGATGCACGCCTCGGTCGTCCCGCCCGTCGCGAGGACGTCGTCGACGAGAACGACACGCTGCCCTTCGAGCACCGCGTCCGCGTGCATCTCGACGCGATCCGTTCCGTATTCGAGAGCGTACTCGACCGCGACCTTCTCGTAGGGGAGCTTGCCCGGTTTGCGGATCGGCACGAAGCCGACGCCGAGACGAAGAGCGAGAGCCGAGCCGAAGATGAACCCGCGAGCTTCGGGGCACG
This sequence comes from uncultured Planctomycetia bacterium, assembly GCA_964478085.1. GTDB lineage: Bacteria > Planctomycetota > UBA8108 > UBA8108 > UBA8108 > CAYMLL01. Next base: position 4,984 of record CAYZGY010000613.1, on the reverse strand, counting down.
CGAGCACGTCGGCCTGAATCCCTTCCCGCTCACAGGCGAGCGCGATCTCCTCGACGACCTTCGCGAGCGCCGGACCATTCGCGAGCAGGGGGGTGATGTCCTTGAACACGATCCCGGGCTTGGGAAAGTCGGGAACGTCGCGGATCAGGGCGCGGAGATCCGAGTGGTCGGCGTGGTCGTTCGGGGCGTCGCTCATGGCCAGGCTCCAGGTTCCAGGTTCCAGGAAGCCCGCCATTATGCCTGACGACGCGGAGGAGTAAAGCCGCCGCGCTCGGTCGTTCTCGAGCGCGGCGGGTCAGTTTTCAAGTCTGCTGCAGCACTTCCGGCTCGTGGGTGAGCACGTAGTACAGCTTCTTGAGCGCTTCGTTCTCGATCTGGCGAACGCGCTCGCGCGAGAGATTGACTCGCTCACCGATCTCCTTGAGCGTCATGGGATCGCCGTTGACGAGGCCGTAACGCATTCGAAGGATCATCGACTCTCGGTCGTCCAAGGTCGCGAGCAGCTTTTCGATCATCTCGACCTCGATCGAGTCGAAGAGGATCTCCTCGGGCTGCCGTGCGTTCTTGTCCTCGAGAATCTCGCTCAGCGTCCACATGTTCTCGATGCTGATCGTCTGGTTCGACGAACTCGAGGCGCGGAGCGCGGTCTTGATGATCCCGAGGTTCTCTTCGGGAATCCCGAGAACTTCGGCGACTTCGTGGAAGAAGGGCTGCCGACCGAGCTTGATCGTCAGGTCCGACGTCGCGTTCTTCCACTTGCTGATCATCTCGACCATGTAGGACGGTATGCGAACCGTCTTCACCGTGTCGATGAGCGCGCGCTTGATCGACTGCTTGATCCACCAGGTCGCGTACGTGCTGAACCGGCACTCTTCGTGCGGATCGAAGCGTTCGACCGCCTTGAGCAGACCGATGTTTCCTTCCTCGATCAGGTCGAGGAGGGAAAGGCCACGATCTACGTAGTTCTTGGCGATGCTCACGACGAGGCGAAGATTCGCCTTCGTCATGTGCTCGCGGGCTTCTGGGTCGCCTGCTCGCACGCGGTGTGCGAGCTCCTTTTCCTCTTGCGGAGTCAACAAGTCGATCTGGTTGATCTCCTTGAAGTATGTTTCGAGGCCTACTTCTTTCACGTTGTCACCCGTCGCTGAATCGATGCAAAGGCCATGTAAGGAAACGAAGACAGAGAGAAAGCACGAGCGCTCGACACGACGGAAAGCGAACGGTTAGCAGATGCGTCCCCAGAAACTTGCCCGACGCGAAGCCCAGAACCTCGACAAGCGAAGTTCGAGAGACGAGATCAGACCCTGCCTCGTACTCTCTCGAGCTCACTGGCGCTGGTTAAGGTATCGACCACCCCGCGGGGATGCTTTGGCGTTTGTGGGGCGAAGCCGCGGATTCTCCGTAACTCGTTTATTGTCGTAAGGCGATTTTAGGTAATGAGATGGGGCCTGCCCGATGGACAAGATTTGTCACGCCCCATAACCGCGTCGCGAAACGGATGTCGGTAACACGGATCGTGACGGTGGGAACGCTTATCGGAGGACTGAGCTCTCATACGCTGGACGCGCTCAACGATGCCCGTGAACTGGATGCTGAGGGCGATCCTGACGCCGAGGGTCGGCGGATGTCGAGATGACGTCATGACGCGGCGATGCGCCGGGTGGCTCGAGCGTAGCGTCGACCCTGAGGAACCGGATCGACGCTTCGCTCGAGCTCGCTTTTGGGGGCTGGTCGGGTCGAGTTCCTGGTAGACGAGCTCACTCGCTGGACAGCCTGGCGCGCTCCTTCGCCCACCACTTGCGGGCCGACGCGATCACCTCGGTCGAGGGAACACGCCGTGTGACCGTTCCGGAAGCTCCAGGTGTCTTTGTTCGAATCCGGCTCTGAGCGTAGCCGAAGTCGTTCCCCGCTAGATTCTTGACGATTCGGAACCCGACGGTCTGGTAACGGGTGTTGTGGAGGTTCTCGAAGACGAAGTCGATGGCGCGGAGGCGCGTCGACGAGGATTCTTCGGCCGTCGTGATAAACTTGTCGAAGCTCTGCAGAATCGTGTAGACACTCTGCGTGAATTCGCGCGGATGCTCCTTCGAGAATTTCAGAAGCGCCTCCATGCCGAGCGGGTCGCCCGAGTCGGAGAGCGTTCGAGCCGCCGCGATGCGCGACGTCGTCGAGGGGCTCTCGAGCTGGGTGCGCAGATACTCGATGCCCACGGGGTCGCCGAGCTCGCGAAGGATCCCGGCTAGCTCGAAGCTCGGGTGTGTTCCGAGCCACTTCTTGAGCATCGGGATCGCCTCGCGAAGACGGAGCGTTCGGATCGCACGGACGATCGAGGATCGCTGGTAGGAGTTCGGATTCTCCGGTGGGCGAAGCAGGTGTCGATCGAGAAAGAGCCTCCAAAGCGCATCGAGTCGCTTTCGGCCATCCTTCGGCAGAGCGTCGAAGGGACTCGTGCCGCTCTTCGAAGGGGTGCCCTTTGCCGTGTTCGTTTCGACGAACGGGGTCACGAAAAGGATGCGCTGCGAGCGCGTCTTCGTGGAGACCTGGACGTACTGCGCGCGCGGCTCGACGTCGGAGACCTCGTACCACTTCGTGCCTCTGCCGGTCTGTGTGCTCGTCGTGAGCTGATAGACGCCTTCGGTGAGCCAGTTCGAGCTGTTGAGTCGATAACGCGTCGGTGACGCTGTCGGAGCGCGTCGGGCCGTCGATGATCCGACTCGTGTCGTCGGCGACGACGAGCTCTGATTCGACTTGGTCGGTACGAGCGTGACGATATGCGGGCGGCCGTCACTGCTCGAGAGGCGAGTGGTCTCGCCGACGCGGATCAGAGTCGCGTGACCGCTGACGACCGCGAAGCTCGTGCCAGCCGACGGGTCCGCTGTCGTCTACAGCTGAAACTCGAAGAACTAGAGCCACGGCGCGTCGTCGTCCGGCTTCGTCGACTCGGCATTGAGCTCGGCTTGTCGTCTCGCGACGGCTTCCTTATCGTCGAGCCACTCGGCGATCTTCTCGATCGGGATCGGATATCGGCCTCTTGCTGCGGACCTACGCGGGAGCGTGACCCCCGTGAGTCGAGTGAGCTCGCTCGCCACCGAGTAGGTCGAGGACACTGTGGTCGTCGTCCCGGATGTCTTCGCGTCTTTGGCTGCTGCTGCTTCTATCTCGTAGAGACCGCGTACGACGAGCTCGAGCTGAGACGGGCCGATCGTGAGAGTGGACGAGATTTCGCGTGCGTAGCGTCGCGCCGAGCGTGCGAGGTTGGCGTCGCTCTCGCGGCTCAAGCGTAGAAACGAGCCGAAGAGTGCCTCGAGGAACGATTCCGAAAAGACGCGTCCACGGTGCATCGTGCGGATGCGCGAGGAAATCTCGGAAAGGCTGGTGGACGAGCTCACTCCGGCGAGCGCTCGTTCGAGCAGTCGCGTTTCGTCCGTCGGGTCGAAGCTCGAATCATCGGCGGCCGTCGAGTCGTTCGAATCGTCTCGTTCGGCGAACGCGACACGGGCGGCGAGCTTCCAGATCGGTAGAACGCTCGAAAACCGCATTTGGACGAAGTTCCCTCGGCCGAGGAGCAGACCTTGGAATCCGTCGACGGCGCTGCGAGCCGCTTCACGGTCTTCCGGGTCCTCGGGATCGAGGAGGCCGAGAACACAGGTGAAGAAGTACTCGGTCTCGAGCCCGAAGAAGCTCCAAGGAGCCTCGCCGATCCCGTCGATCTGCAGGGCGAAGGTGAGGAAGCGACGCCGGAGCTGCGGATTCTGCGCGATCGCGTCGCGTTGGTCGACGAGCGTGCTGTACACGGTGTAGAGGGCGGAAAGGTCGCGATTCTCGAGCCGCAAGATGAGGTAGGTCAGGCCGAGGTCTCGCGTCGCCTTGTCGGGAGCGGCCTTCGTCAAGACCGCCGCTGCACGCATACGGTCGCTGTCGTCGATCGCGACGCCTTGCTCGAGCGCCGTTCGGATGCGCTCGGCGCGGCCCCGTGCCGGATCGGGGGGCGCGAGTCGGTCGTCGGGGTTTTGCGCAGTGCTCGTCCCGTCCTCGATCGGCGGATTTGCCAGGAGTCGTTTCAGCTGGTCGAGTCCTCGGGGATCGCCGAGGCGGCCGAGGGCCATCGCGGCCGCGAACTTGAGGCGGTTTTCCTCGAGCGCCGAGGCGAGCAGCTCCTTCGCGGGAGCGTGACGAAGATGTCCGAGCAGCTCGATCGCTTGCGCGCGAGCGGGGATCGATTCGCTTGCAGCTTGCAGCTCGAGCTCAGCGAGAAGGTCGACGAGGAGCGTGTCGTTCGTTCCCGCGACCATCCCCGCATACTCCGACTGACGAACGTAGCGCTGGCGCAGGAGGACGACGAACGGAAAGCGCCGACATTCGGCGAGTGTTTCGTTTCGCGAGTACTTCGTGACTTCGCCAACCTTCAAGAGGCTGATCGACGGAGCGACGTTGAGGGGCTCGCGGAGCGATACGCGTGTTCTCGAACGAAGCGAGTTTTCCGAGATCTCGACGTCGTACTCCTCGGCACCGGTCGCTTGCCACGACAAGGAGTAGCGACGGGCCGAATGCGAGGTGCGTTCGATTCTGGTTTCGCCTTCGGGAGGGGGGATCGACTCGACGATGAACGAGACGTCTTCGCCGCTCTGGGAGCTGCCTCGCGCCAAGATCGAGACGCGCGGCGAGGGAGAGAGCTGGATCTCGACGACCTCAAAGGCTCCGACGAGCGGATCGACGCGCTCACGAAGGCGTCGTGCCCGGCGCGCCATCTCGGGATCTCCCGAGCTCGCGGCTTCGCGGAGCATGTCGACGATGACGGCTCCGTCCTTTTCCGCGCGCGCACGCTTCTCGAGCTTCGTCTGGGCAGCCTCGCGGCGTTGCCAGCGCTCGTGGCCGAGGTCGGCGATGACCTGAGCCCAATCGGTCGGAGGCTCATCCTCGGTCGCCGTGTCCTCGGTCGCCGTGTCCTCGGTCGCCGTGTCCTCGGTCGCCGTGTCCTCGGTCG
>CAYZGY010000612.1:0-5305 GCA_964478085.1 uncultured Planctomycetia bacterium | reverse complement strand
AAGTCCCAGAGGCGGTGACAAATAGCAGGGCGATTTCATCGAGGACAAGACCGTCGCCTCGCCAGTCTCGGCAACGACACGCAGCTTACTCAAAGAACGCCTGGACGAGGTATTGGGTACCTTGGCCTATCGCGAGCGGGAAATCCTGAAGCTTCGCTTCGGCCTCGGCGACGGTACGACTCACACACTAGAAGAAGTCGGCAAGATCTTCAAAGTGACCCGCAAGCGGATTCGCCAAATCGAGGCTAAATCGATCCGCAAGCTACGGAATCCATCCCGTAAACGGCTTCTCGAAGGACTGTTGGAATCGCTTTAGCCCGGCTATTCGGAATCAAAATGAAGCGGATCTCTGAGATTCTGTAGCTCTCTGTAGTAATAGAGAGCAGTCGGACGCCTCCCTCGAAAACTCAATCTCCGCAGGAATTCGACCTCCTCGGCGGACACGTCTCCGCTCATCGTTGGTTCGCGGAGAAACTCGGTCAACCCGCTCTCCTCCTCGAAAGGTCGATCGGATTCAGTAACCACAAACTCGAATCGCTTTCGATGTCCCCCGGCCAAGCGCCGGTTCAAGACTATGTCAACGCCGAAAGTCGCGAGGTCGACGGACCACGATTCGATCAGCGGATTGAGAAACGAGACGCAGTTCTCCTGCGACAAATCGAAAACGTCGGTCTCGAGAAACTCGAGAATCGTGACCCGCATCTGCTCGTAGTTCATGCCACTCGCTACTGCTGCGCGACGCACCCAATCCTCATCCTCGAGCTCTTCACTCAAGAGTTGCTTCGCCACATCCAGGAGCTTCTGCGTCACCAACCTCTCCAGTTCGCCAAACGACTGCTTTTCGAATATGGGGCGAATCTGCGCTTCGCCGGGCGACGAGCACTTGCGGAGGATCAGCTCTCGAACGGCTCCGACGAGCGGCGAGGCGAGGTCGTCCAACCTCTTCTTGCGCTCCTCGAGACGCTGCTGCTCGGCCAACATCACCAACTTCTGGACCGGCAGCTGTAGAAAACTCGCGAACCGCTCGTAGATGTCGCTCTGTTTCGAGGACGGCGGCATTTTTCGCCGATTCAACAGCTGCGACACATACGATTCTGTGACTCCGGCAGCGGCTGCAAGATCCTTTTGACCGAATTCGAGGTCGTCTAAGCGCTGCCTGATCAGCAAGCAAAAATCCACAGGCACGTCTCCGCTCGGGCTTGCGATTGACTGTTCTGAGCGTCGTCCGCTGGGACGTTTTCTGCGTCCACCTAACCGATCAAGGAGGCGGCTACCCGACGCAAAACGACTTTACCAAAAATAGTACAGCAGAGCCGCGAACCCGAAGATCAACTTGACAAACAGAGAGAATTAACGGAGATTAGTTAAGCCCATCAAGCCAGCCCGACCTCGCGATCGAACCACGAGAGCCACACGCGAGAGAATTCTCGGGCGATTTCTCTAATGGCTGTCAGTTAAGAGACCCGTCTGCATCCACGGAAGAATCACGCGTCCAACCGTTCCGAATACACCTCCCGCTTCGCTGCTGCGAAGGTGAAGTCTCGATACGGTGCGTCGATTGTGCAGCGATCCCCAAGGTCGCCAGTGGATTTAGAGCCGGGCGCAATTCGGTCGCGGTACTCGCTGAGAACGCGCGAGCCGCCATTCTTTCTATCGTGCGCATCAGCCCGTGTGTGGCTATCGCACTCGACGCTTACTGGAGCAAGCGGATGCTCGACGATGAACCGATGACGACGAGCCTTCTGCAGGCGTTGCACCAGGCGGCGGACACGTGCCGAAGCTGCGAGGCCAGGCTCGAGTCGTCCTCACACCCTGACGCCAAGCTGGTCGGAAAATGGCTCAGAGACCTTGGCGATACGATCTCCAATTCGGCAAGCGCGGCGAGCAACAAGCGCGCGTTGATTGATGCCGTGGCGGAAGCGGTCAAGTCGTCCTGATGGAATTGCGGTATTCGCTCGACGAACGGTCCGCGACAGTTTTCGAAGTTGACGAGAAGTTCCGGCTCCTCTCTGGTCGTCGACGAACGCGAGATTCACAAATCCCGTGACGAGCATGAGAGACAGTCGACCCCACAGAGCAGGGTGACTCAGCATGATTCAGAATCGTTTCGCAAGCCCGAATCAAGAATGAACGAGGACGGAAAACAGTCCGACCCTGGTGACCGATACGCTCGAGCCTACGCGGCTCATTACTCCCAACGCGATGTTCGATCCGCACTACGGATGTACACCGAGATCTTGACGGCTCATCCGGACTCGGCCGAGGCGAAGTACGCACAGAGACAGATCCGGAACTTCGTCGAGGCGGTGGTTCCTGCCGAGACTCTACTCCAGTCCGACCTCGAGCTCGCCCGCCAACATCTGCGCGATGAAGCAGATGTCGAGCGGGAGACACCACGCGCGCCGCCGCTCGATTCTCGCGCCCAGACTTAGCGCTCAGAGACGCGTAGAATCTCGAGCGCCGCGCGTTCGTCCACACTCACGAAATTGAATCATTTCAACACGACTTCGTCCGTCGAGCCTGCGTCTCTGGCGGACAAAGTCGGGCTCGTCGATGTTCTCGGTAGCGGGAGGCGAGTAACCAAGGATCAGACCGAGATTCGTGTCGAAGGAGCACTCTCTCATGCCAACGATGCCCTCTGCAACTACCCCTCTCCGGGATGTCCCCACTTCGCCGCCTGCCGAACCGCGAGGCGTTTCAACCGCGCTCTTGCTCGCGGCTGGGACGGGAACGCGGTTGTTACCGCTGACACGGACCGCACCGAAATGCCTGACAGACATCAACGGCTTGCCCATTCTCGGGCGACTCGTCCGCTGCCTCGTGGAAGAGGGATTCACCAAACTCCTCGTGGTCGTAGGACACTTGGGAGATCAAGTTCGAGATTATCTCGAGGGCGAGCAGCATCGACTCACCATCGAAGTCATAGAGAACCCCCTCTACGCAAGTTCGAACAATATTTACTCCCTTTGGCTTGCGAGACACCAGGTCGACGCACCCTTTCTGCTCGTCGAATCGGACCTTGTCTTCGATCAGGGACTGCTCTCCGAGATGAAAACTCCTGATCGTGTCGCGGTCGCCAAGCTGCTGACCGGCATGGCGGGATCGACAGTCGGGCTCGATGCGTCCCAAAAGGTCGCCGATTTCGCCGTGGGTGCGTCGAGGCCGGCAGGCGAAGAACGATACAAGACCGTGAATGCCTACACCTTCTCGCGAGAGACGTGGGATCGTGTCCTCCCATTATTAGATCGACGAGTTCGCGCGGGCCACGTCCACGACTACTACGAGATCGTTCTCTCGCAGCTCGCGAGCGAAAGGAACATCTCCTTGACCGCCACTCGATTCGATCACGAGCGCTGGATTGAAGTCGACAGCCAGGAAGACTTGATCCTCGCCCGGGCCAGATTTCGACATCGCCACGAGATACAAGATCGAGCCTACCGTGCGAACTCACCCGAGCAGGTCGGGGCAAATTCGGAGTCAGACGACGACGGTGAGATGGGTCGCGTGAAGTCGTTAGGCACGCCTACGAAGCGAGTCGAGCGACTCGCGACATGAGGTGCCGATCCGTCACTCTGCAGGCCCGATGTCCTCACGTTTATGTTCCCGCGGTTTTATCAAAACCCGTTGACCCTCTGCGGTCGTTCCACCCGGCTTGTACTGGACATTCGAGCTCTGTCCTTTGCGAACGGACTGAACTTCGTCCGGCAATCTCGCTTGGAGGCTGATGCCGATCTCCAGCTCTATCTATCGAAACTCGGCGAACGTAGTCTCGATTCTCGGTGTTCTTCCGCTTTGTCTCCTCTTGAGGCCAGGTGGCGGCGAGCTCCTCCCCGCGTTGATCGTCTTCAACAACTTCATGGACGATTTGGACGGGATTCTCGCGCGGGTCCTCAGAATACGAAGCAGGTTCGGCGCACTGCTCGACAACGTCTGTGACGCTGTCGCACACTCGCTGATCGTGCTCGTTGTAGGACTTCTTTACGGAGACTTCGTTCTCCTTCTCGCCGCTCTCGCCGTAGTCGGCATCCTAATCAGGATTGTTCGTCGGGTCGATGACTTGGACCGGCCGAGCCGCGGAAGTCCGACTAACGAGCTGATGCGACATCTATTTCTAATCCTCCTGTTAGAACAGGTCTATCAGGTCGAGCTCGCGTGGGCAGCTGGGGCCCTGATGGTACTGAACACCGTTTCGATGTTGGTACCGTTCCGTTTACCCAATTTGATTCGCTCGCGGACGACGACTACGAGCGGAGTGTTGCTGGTAAACGTCGCGCTGGTGGTTGCTTGGAGATTGCCCCCAGCGTTGCCGATCGTCGCGATTCTCTTTCTGGGTGCCTACTTGTGGTGTTTGGGAGTCGAGACCTATCGGTGGCGGTTCTCTCAAGCGCGAGCAGAGTGAATCTCCCGTGACGACCCTGAAAGACGATCTCACGGAACGCTCAATTTCAACTCAGAGCGAGCGAGCATCGTAGACTCTGACCACATTCAAACGAGGTCACCAAATTGTCAAATGTCTCCAAGGCAAAATAGGTCTCGATAGATTCTGCTACGACGGGAAGCGAGAACTCCGACGGGTCGTCAAACGAATCAAGGCGTTGGGGCCCCTGGTCGTCGCGCCGTGATAGCTCAGCAGTACGGCCATCGTGGCGGGGCGATTCTCGTTCGGGTGAGCACGCGCAGAGCCGCAACTGTTGGCGCCGTTCGAAAAGCGCGCGGTGGAGTCCGATCGTAGCCTCCGTAGTGTCTGAGCTCGTCACCGAGCAGAGCGCATCGACTTTCGGGAACTCTCCTATCCTCCCAGAGTCCAGATCTCGCGCCCGCTCTTGAGCTGCTTCTTCTGGATTCTCACGTCGTCGGAGCCTTCTGCCTCCGCGATAGCGAGGAGCTCGGCGACGTCCTCGGGACTTCCGTCACAGAACCCCATCGGCCGCGGATTGTTGACTTGATTGAGCTGGACCTTGAACTCGCCTCGATTCCAACGAGTCTGCGAGGCGTTATCGTACGGATAAATCATGAGCTCACAGTAGCAGACCGGACGATGACGTCGAGGGCTATCTACGCGAGCAGAGGAATACGAGCGCGTTCCCGTACTCTGTGTTCTTCGTGGCCGCTCGAGTCGCGCCGAGGAGTGAATCCGTCACGCTGCGGTGGTCCCGGACCACGGGATCATGCGGAACGTCGAACGCCGAACTTTTCGAGAGAGATCGCGGCGCGACTCGCGCTTCATTCTGCAGCCAATCGGACCTGAAGCCCCTGCATGTCTCGGTCCAAAAAACCTGAACGGAGCTTGAACGGTACTTGAACG
>CAYZGY010000611.1:0-5310 GCA_964478085.1 uncultured Planctomycetia bacterium | reverse complement strand
GCATTCAATCCCCATCCGTCCGGGCCGTCCATCCCCCCTCACTCACACTGCGGCTCCTCACACCCGAGGTCGTGCGGGTCGTCCCCCACACGTGGGCCACACGCCGGGTACGGCGCGAGTGGCTCGGGCCCACCCGTGAAGAGGAAGCTGAGGATGTAGATCCCGGAGCTCAAGTTGACCTGACCCTGATTGCTCGCATCCGCCGCTTCAGACAGCCGGGCTCGGCTCCGCCGAGGAAGAGCCAGTTGAAGAGGAAGATCGCGTCGGTGAGCTCGAGACCTCCGAGCCCATCGGCGTTTCCACGAACGAATCCGGCTTCGTCACGAAACTCGTCGAGGTAGCGAATCGCGATGCCCGAGATCTTCGGGCTCATGTCGGGGGATTCGGGCTCGCCCGCGGCGACGTCCGGCTCCGTGACGGCGATCGAAATCGCACCGTCCGTGACGGCGACTTCGTAGCGAAGCGCCGACGAGGCCGCGTTGCCACACTCCTGCTGAGCATCGAGCGGGTCGAGGTCCGGGTTGTCCATCACGGCGACTCCGTTCCCTTCGCACGGCGCGTAGTTGCACGGGTCGCGTGAGTAGTTGTGCTCCGCGGCTTCGACCGGATCAAAGAGGTTGTCGAACTCCGCGATCGGGTTCGGGATGTCGTCGAATCCTCCCGGTGCGACGAACTCGCAGTGCTCGAATCCCGTCTGCTGCTCGCCTTCGAGCACGACATGGAAGAACCGACGACCGTTGCCGGCCGTGCCGCTGAACGAGTTGGCGAAGTAGAGCGTCACCTCGTAGAGCGCGGGATCGTCGATCGGAATCTCGTAGCCGTGATCGCCCCAACGTTCCGTGTGGAAGATGCGGTCGTTGTCGTCGACGCCGAGCGTCGTGCCGCGCGCGTCCCACAGTCCCATGTTCGTCGTGGCGACCTGGAGGCCCGTGTTCGTGCCATCGCCGTTGAGGATCGGCTGAACGGTAAAGAACTCGTTCGCCGCGGCCTCGGGCAAGCCGCCGCCGACGAGGTCGCCGAGCCAAACGACACGCTCGCCGACGTCGTCGTCACCCGTCGCACCCGGCGCAGGAATCTGATCGGCCGTGCAGAGGAGGAGCGAGCCGCCGCAGTTGATGTACAGCTCACCTGCGCCGCCATTCCAACGTTCGAGCGCATCTTCGAAAGCCTGATCCACCAGCGTGAATCCCGGGCCCGAAGCTTCGGCTGCTTCGAGCTCGAAGTTGTCGATTTCCGTGTCTTGCGTGCGTCCTCCCGTACCGCCACTGAATCCCGCGACGGCTGTCGTCGACTGGATCGGGAAGACGTCGGCTTCCGCCACGACCTCCGGTCCGAAGATGTCGCCTTCGGCCGTCGTGCCTTCGAGCGTCACGCGGACGTGACCCGTGTCGTACTCGACGATGACGTGCACACCATCTTCGTGGAAGAAGTCGGGCCAGCCCGTGCCTCCGTAGGCGATCGGTCGGTGGTCGGGATTGAACTGGACGCTGTTGATTTCCGACACGACGGTGAGCGAGCCGATGCCGACGTGTGTGAACGCCGCCGTTCCGTTGTTGAATCCCGACGGATCGTTGTGCGCGGCGCCGCCGTCCCAGGTATCGAACTCGACGATGAAACCAGGCACGCCGCCCGGGATTCCGAGGCCTCCACCCGCCGGACCGAGGAGGTCCGTATCACTCCCCGAACGGACGAAGAAGGCCGCACCGTCCGCCGCTTCGGCGCCCCCGGTACGCGGGTCACCCGCACCGTCCGGGTTGCCCATGAAGAGATCGAACTCCACGCGCATCGCGTAGCCGCAGACGTCGATCGCTTCGTTGAGAAAGGTCGTCGCTGCCGTATTGCCGATTGCGTCGTCCGTGATCTTGAGTCTTCCACCAGCGATCTGTGGCGTGTAGTTGTCACCGTTGCACTGCCAACCGGCAGGGCAGTCCCCGTCGTTCGCATCGTCGAAGGAATCTTCGACGAGCACTCCCGGAGCCGCCTCCGCAGGATCCTTCTGGATGCACTCGATATCACCACTCGCCGGTCGACCGGTCACGTCGCCCGAGCGCGCGAATTGAAAGGCGCCAAGGGTCGCGTTCTCGGGAGGATTCCCCGCGCCGAGGTCGTCGACGAGAATCTCGAGAAGACCGGCGCCGTCGCCTGTGTCCGCCACTTCGACCGAGTATCGCAGCGCGATTCCTTTGTCGAGCACCGCCGAGCAGCTGACGTTCGGATCACCCGAGCCCGTGCCCGCGTAGGATGCTGCGCTCCAATTGCAAAGCACGCGCTCTTCGCCGAGGTAGACGTCGAAGATCTTCGTGCCTTCGCCGTTCGGGCCGCGAGCGCAGGTGCAGTCTTCGGCCCAGTAGAGCGTCACGTCGTACCGTCCAGGCTCTACGGGCGCTTGGTAGTGGACCTTCGACGTCGACCACGCGACAGACCGCAGAATCTCTTCCATCGCCGTCCCTGCGTTCGGAAGCTCGAGAACATCGATGGCACGTTCGTGCGAGGCGATGAAGTCGGAGCCTCCGAGGACGCGGCCGAATCGGCTCGTCGTGATGACCAGACCCGTGTCGATGTCACCCTCCCGGCTGACCTCGGAACCGGCGGGCACGTCTTCGAGAAAGAGGACATCGAGCTCTCCCGCGGTGTCGACTTCGGGGCCGGCGCAGTTCATCGCGCCCGCAGTCATCGGTGGCGCCTCGACCACGCTGACGATCGAATCACCTTCGCTGACGACGAGGTTGTCGATCCATTGCCATGCGTTCGCTCCGCCCGTCGAGGCCGAGAATCCGATGTTCGCGGGGCGATTCGGAAACGGCTGCGTGAAGTGATCGATGACGACTCGTTCGTCGAAGAAGACCGCCTCTTCGCCCTCGGCGACGCAAGACGAGGCACCGCTCATGCGAACGCGCAGCGCGCCGGCGTCGAAGATCATGTGGACGTGAACGAGGTCGTCCCGATCGAACGACTCGTCTCCGGTATGCTGTCCGGCTTCGGGTGATCCGTAGATCTCGGCGCTCGTGATGTAGTCGGGCGACTCGCCCTCGGCGTCGGGCGGCGCGTTGAAGAGATTCGCTCGGTTCTGAAAGACCTTCACCGACGCGGTCGAGTTCGGACCCTGGTTCGCGTCGCAAGGACGTTCGATATCCGCCGCGCCGTTGTCCCAAATGTCGAACGCGAGGGCGATGTACTCGTACGACTCTCCCGCCGGGCTGCGGAGATTCTGAATGCCGAGTCCGCCACCGAGATCGCCGATCGCCGCGAGGTCTGCATCGAACTGAATGATGACCGCAGCGCCGTCGGCCGGGGTGGCGGTCGTGCCTCGCCCGAGGAAGAGATCGAACTCGATCTCGACGCGCTTCGAGGAGAGATCGAATTGATCGGGAAACCAGATGTGACCGCCCTGATTGTTCACGGCCTGCGTGAGCGAGAGCACCAGGTTCTCGCCGCTACCGTCGTCGCGGACCTGCACGTCGCCGGCGCCCGAGTTGACGATGCCGACGTCCGCCGGGATGCCGTCCTCGAAGTCCTCGTCGATGACGAGGTCGAGTCCGCCGGCGAAGACGCGAACGTTCGCGAACAAAACACAGAACGCCAGCGCCGAGCCGCGGCGCCAGGAGCTCCAGCTACCCATGTCGTTCCTCCAGTTTCTCAAGAGACCAGCCACGTCCATTTTAGTGGATGGTTTCGGGATACCGAACGGCTTTCCGATTCGTAGGGAAGTGGACCGAGGTGCCTCTGTTCACGAGCGCCCGATCGCGTATGATCTCGGAATGTTAGGAACGGATCGCTTCAGGAAATACGCCTCGCTTTACGCCACATTCTGCGCGCTCGTCCTCTTGGTCACGAGTGGATGTGGCGACGATGGCTCCGAATCTTCGAAGACATCGGGCTCGTCCGGGTCGACGGGTACCACGACGGCGAAACGAGTCCTCACGCCGCTCGAGAAGGCGGCCGAGCTCGAAGAGGGCGGACGTTTCGGTGAGGCGACCAAGGCACTCGAGAACATCGCCGAATCGCAGAACGGAAAAGAGCGCGCGAAGACTCTGGTTCGCGCCGGCGAAATCTACCTCGCGTCGCGTCGTTTCCAGCCAGCGCTTCGCGTCGCCGATCGAGCGATCGAAACCGACGCGACGTCTGCGGACGCCCACTGGCTCCGTGGGGAGTCGCTCCGCGAGGACAAGCGCGTCGAAGAGGCACGAAAGAGTCTCGACGAGGCGCTTCGTCTTACGCCTGGTCATCTCCGATCGCGGCTTTCGCTGGCGCGATTGCGTTTTCGCGTCGAGGACCCCGCCGCGACGCTTCCCCACTTCGAGGCCTTCCTCGAGGGCGGTAAAGATCCACGTTTGCTCCTCGCCGCGCGACTCGAGTACGGGCGCGCTCTTCGCGGCGCCAAGCGCTATCAAGATGCTGCCGACCAGTTCGCGATGCTCCTCGAGGAGAATCCGACCGAGAGCGAGTACTACTCGGAGTTGTCGCGTACCCTTTATCGCTTGCGCCGGCGCGCGGAGGCGAAGTTCGTCGAAGGGATCTACAAGGCGCAATCGCAGCTCGGATTCGAGGAGTATGGAGCCGAGAAGCTCAAGACGCAGGGGAGAGACGTTCTCGCCCTGACGCAAGCGGCGATCGTCGCTGATCGTCACAAGAAGCCGCGCAAGGCCTACGAGTTTTATCGAAAGTCGATGGCAGCGAACTCGGGCGATTTGCGGGTGGCGATCAAATTCGCGGGCTTTCTTCTCAGGTTTCACCGTGCTTTCGAGGCGCGTGACGTCGCTGTGGTAGCGATCGATCAGGGTTGGGCGCCGGCCTCGGGGCTCTGGGCCGTTCGCGGCCGTGCGGAGCTCGAGCTCGAGGATTGGAAGTCGGCGAGCGCATCTCTCGAACGCGCGCTCAAGGAGCTCGCACGGGAGGAGAGTCGTGGCGATGTCCGCGGACCGGCGTTCGGTCAGGCCCTCACGACGACGACGGCACTCGCGTTGATTTACGTCCAGCTCGAAGGGGACGACGTCGTGTCAGCAAAGCAGAATTGCGAGCGGTTCCGCGAGCGCGATCCGAACGCGTGGGAGTCGTGGTTCTGGCTCGGGCGACTGGCGTACAAAGCCGGCGAGATCGAGGAAGCCCAGAGGCTCTTCGGCCAGGCCTTCGGTCTCGCGAGGCACGCGAATCAGGCGATTCCCGCGGACATCGTGCTCTGGCACTCGGCCATGCTCGCGCGTCGCGGGGAGCCGAAGGGAATCGAGCGCCTCGAGAGGCTGCTCGAAGATCATCCGCTGAATCTCGAGTTCTGGGAGACTGCCCAGAGGTCGCCATCTGGTTCCGTTCCGC
>CAYZGY010000610.1:0-5312 GCA_964478085.1 uncultured Planctomycetia bacterium | reverse complement strand
GGGGGGTCCGCGCGCCCCCCGCCCCCGCCAGGGGCCTTCCCGAAAGGCCCCTAAAAAAACCGCGCCGGAGGCCAACAACCTCCAGCGCCGTTCTTCCACTCAAGAAGACCTAAATCTCCTTATAGTTCCCACCCGCCTGCGCCGCAACGCGCTTCATGAAGTCGCGGTTCGTCTGGCGGTTCGGGGTCATGAGGACTCCGACGCAGTGGATCGTCGCGCGCTGGTAGTTCTGCTGAGTGATCGCCTGCTCGGTGCGCTGCAGGTAGGTCGACTCGTTGACGCCACTGGCGCTGCACGTGCCTCCGCCGTCACCGACGTAGACGACGACCTTGCGGCGCGACTTCGACATGTTCGCGTAGCGGAGCGCCTGGAGGAACCCGGCCTGGCAGCAGCTTCCGCCGCCACCGCGCATACCGGCGACCCAACCGAGGGCGGCCGACTTCATGCCGGGAGTCGCCTCGACGGGACGGCCGCTGGCGGGGAACTTCTGAATTCCCTTGTCGAAGAACACGATACCGAACTGCGTGCGATTCGAGAGCTCGGAGACGTTGCGCGAGATCTCCTGCTTCGCGCGGCCGAGCTCGCCACTGTCCTGCATCGAGCCCGAGCGATCGATCGTGTAGAAGAACCCGTCTCCTTCGAGCTGCTGACCGTAGAAGATGACGACCTCGGGGGCGTCCTCCTCACTCTCGTTCTCACCGACCGCGTCGAACGGCAGGTCGAGGTTATCCTTGACACCCGAGCCACCACCCACGTTCTGAGCGATCGCACCGGTGGTCAGACTGAGCACGCCGAGACAGAGGCCGAAACAGACCAGCCAGCGTAGACTCTTCATCGAAACATCCTCCGTGTTGCGCGGTGACCCTCCCCGCGAGGATCCTCACCGCATCGAACCGATTTCGAGATGGGTTTGTCTGGATTCTATTCGAAGAGGCTGGATTCGAAACACTTGTCTTCGAAACACTTGTCTTCGAAACACTTGTCTTCGAAACACTTGTGTCCGCGGACCCCGAGGGCCCTTCCGGACACCAACAACTCTAAACTATCCCTCAAGACGAGTTCAAGCAGCAAAACCACTCGCACTCTTTCGGAAAACAGAGAAGTTTTAAGACTTGTCATAATCAGGGCTTACAGCGATCTGAGAAGCAGCCGAGGGATTTTTCGAGCTCGGTATCGGCGCTGCAGGACGGAAACGGCGCCGGTGGGGGCGGAGCGTCGCCGAAGAGAAGGCGAACGATCCGTACCGCGTCGGACGGATCGAGCCGTCCGTCACCGTCGACATCGGCCGCCTCGCGGCAGGGATAGCCCGCCTCACGGGCAGCTCCCGAGAGGATCGCGCGGGCGTCTTCGAGGGTCACCTGCCCGTCCTCGTCGACGTCTCCCCGTACGAAGAGGTGCGAGGCGCGAATCTTCGCGATGGCTCCCAGGTCGGCTCGCGTGCCGTCGAGGTCGGGCTGACCGAGGGGGTCGCCTTGGTCGACTCCTGGTGAGGCGTCGTAGGGTGCGTAGGAGCCGGGGGAGTAGCGCCGGTAGATGCGCGGGTTGTCCGGCTCGACCGTCTCGGCTCCGGCCCGCAGAATCGGGACGCAGAAGCTCGAGTCGTCGCGACAGCGCTCCCACTCGGCGATCGGCTCGCGTGAGATCGGCTCGACGTTTCGGTTCGTTTGGCCGACGTGATCCTCGTCGTCGACGATGCACCACGAGACTTCCGCGTCGATGCGTGCGGGACGATTGCCCCAGACGATCGAGTTCTCGATGCTGGCGCGACCGTGCTGGCCGAGGTCCATCAGGGCGCCGACGCGATGGTCGACGATCGTGCCGTGGTCGATCTCGACACGTCGCGAGCCTTCGATGCGAACCGCTCCGCCGACATTGCCCGCGATCACCGTGCGGTAGATTCGCGTCACGAGCACCGACTCCGACTCCGACGGAGCGCCGCCGCGAATGAGCACGGCACCGCTGACGGCCGAGTTTCCGAGGATGCGGTGCTCCCTGATCACCGTGGGATGCTCGACGGGAACATCTCCGACGAGGATCGCGAGCGCGCCGCCGAAGAACGCGCGATTTGCGCGCAGTCGATTGCCTGAGATACGCACGCCGTCGACGACGGTGATCGCCCCGCCGATCCCCGCAAAGTTCTCGCTCGCCGTGTTTTGCTCGATCTCGGCGTTGGAGTCGTCGCCCAGAATCGCGATCGCTCCGCCAGCGCCGCTGGCCCGGTTCTTCTCGAAGCGGTTCCCTGTGACGAGCGCGTTCGATGCGTAAAGTGCGATCGCACCCCCATCGGTCGCTCGGTTGTCGACGAAGATGTTGCCCGCGATCGTCGGCGACGCGCCCAGTCCGAAGATCGCGCCTCCAGCTGACGAGTCCTCCGCGATGAATCCTCGACCGCCCCGGAGCGTGAAGCCTTCGATGCGACTCGAACGATCCTGGCTACCCGTGAGCAAGAAGATCGCGGCGCTCTCCTTCGGCAGCTCGGGCGAGGCCTCGAGGATCGTCGTTTCCGCGCCCTCCGTCGAGCGAACGACGAGGTTGCGCTGACCGAAATCGAGTGTGCGCGCAACGACTCTGCGGCCGGGCCCGACGCGGATCTCCTCTCCGTCGTGCGCCATCTCGAAGGCTCGCTCGAGACTCTCGGCGTCTTCGGGAACGCGGACGACGCCGGGGATCTTCAAGCTTTCGACGAGCTCGATCGTGTGCTCGGAGATCTCGGCCATGTCGAAGATCGGCAGCTCCTTCGTGAAGTGACCGATGCCGAGACGTCTGAGCTGGTGCGGAGGAAAGGCCCGGAAGCGCAGCTTGGCGTTCACGCGCAACTTCTCGCCGACGAGCTTCTCGGGGACCTCGATACGGTACTTCGCGACGCGCGTGGAGAGCGGCGGGATCGTCCCTTCGACGAGCTTGTGCGCCTGCCACATGAAGTGGACTTCCTTGCCGTTCTCGTCCTCGAAGTGATCGATGAAGAGGGCGAGCTGCGGATCGGCGTTCGGGAGCAGCTCGCTGTGGTGGTTCATCAGGTCGCTGTTGGCGTCGAGATCTCCCGAGCGGAAGAGGACGCTGCCGTCCTCGCGGAGCACGTGCACGTCGAGCCACATCTCGCGTTCGGTCGATGGGCCCGTCGGGAGGTTGTGTCCCGCGCCGATATTGCGCACGGCGATCGAGAACTCGAGCGGCTCACCGGCGCGTGAGCGATCGGGCGCCTCGAGGTCGATCTGCGCGGCCGTTCGGAGAAACGCCTCGATCTCGCGCTTCTGAAAACCGCGTCGGGGAAACGGGGTGATGGCGACGTCGACGCCGACGAAGTTGTGACGCCGCAGTTGATGGCGAATCGGCCCGTCGGGTGTCGCGCGACCCGTGTAGGCTTGCATGTGGCAGTCGATGCAGCCGACGTCACGACCCGGGAACTTGCTCTCGACGTACTCGTCGTGGGGCTTCTCGACCGGGATGCCGCGTTGATTGCGCACGTTGTGGCACGAGCCGCAGAAATCGGGGGACTTGAGACTGTCGTTCGTCTTCGAAGCATGAAAATTGTTCGGCACGGGATCGGGGATGCCGCCGACGAACGGAGCCTTCGGGTCGATCGTGAAGTTCGCGTTCTCGGGGTGACGCTGCGTGCCGTCCGGTGCGGTCTCGAGCTCGACCCCGCGGTGGCAGACTTCGCAGGAGACCGAGGCGGCGGCGATCTCGGAAAGTCCGACCTCGCTCTTCGTGTCCGGTCCGACCTCGCCGAGCGCGACGCCGACCGGGCTGTGACAGCGCGTGCAGAAGTCTCCGAGCTCGCCTTTCGTCTCCTTCTGGCCGAGCTGGTGCATCGCGTGAAACACGGGATCGTGGATCGCGTACGCGTGCATCGAGCCGCGCCACTCTTCGTAGTGTTGCGGGTGGCACGACTTGCACGCGCTCGGGGGGAGGAGATCCCGTGCGCTCCCGTCGCCGCGGATGAGCTTCTTGGCGGCGTCCTCGCCGCGCAACTCGACAGACGAGGCGGGAGCGAGAGTGACGAGCGCAATCAGGAGGAGGCGAAGAAGAAGCCGCGACATCGCTCGGTCAAAAAACTCTGCTGGTTGGGGTGAATCGATTGCGAAGCGATCGAAAGGGGCTTCCCGAAAGCCCCTTGAAGATTATCGCGCGGCCTCCCGAAAGCCCCCCTATTCTAGCATCGTTCGGAAGCCGGTCTCGGCATTCGCGAAGCCGTCGCCGAGCGGCGCTTCGAGGAACCAGGCGTAGCGGAACGTCGTCGGCACGACCTCGAAGTCGATGCCCTTGAGCGCGTGAGTCGCTCCGACTCCACGGATGATCTTGTCCCGTCCCCAATGAGGGCCGCGGGGCGTGTCGAGAACTCCATCCGTCAGTCGATCCGCGTAGTACTGATCGTCGTACCAATCGTCGACCCACTCGACGACGCCGCCGACCATCTCCTGAACGCCGAAGGGGCTGTCCCCAAGAGGGCTGAAGGTGCCGACGGGATGGAGCTTCTGCTTGTAGAAGTGATTGACGTTCGCGTGCTTCGGTGTCGGCAGCTCGTTGCCCCAAGGGAAGCGTCGGCCGTCCGTGCCGCGAGCGGCGTACTCCCAGTGGCACTCGTTCGGCAGACGGTGTCCGATGTGGCGCGCGTAGGCGTCAGCGCCGGCCCACGTGATGTCGACGACGGGGTGACGCTCGTGGCCCTTCTTGATGTGGAACTTCTCGCCATCGAACGAGATCGCCTTGGCCAATCGCGGCAGCGCGAAGGTGCGAGTCTCCTCGTCCACGTCGGCGAAGGAGAACCGCAGGAAGGGAACGAGGCCGCCGCCCTTTTGATGTCCCATGATCGCGTGCGGCGTCACCTCGATGAGCTCCTCGCGGAGCGCCGAGGCGAGGAATTCGACGTACTCTTCGTTCGTCACGCGCTGCTTGCGAATCCAGAACGTCGACACGCGAACCTTGTGGGCTGGCTTGTCGGCCATGTTCTGGCTCGTCGGGATGAAGTCCGGGTGCTCGGTGTCGGTCAGCTGGTCGCCCATGACGAAGACACCGCCCGGGATCTTGATCATCCCTTCGGTCGTCGCCCGGTGGATGCGCAGGCGCCGCTCGACGACGATCGGGGCCTTCTTCGAGCCGGTCAGCTTCGCGGTGACCTTGAGCGTCACCTGCTCGCCGCGCGCCGGGGCCTCCCACCAGATGAGGCTCGCGTCGTTCGAGAGCAGCTTGCCGCCGCTCGTCTCCCAGCGGTAGATCGCCTTTCGGCGCGGGGTCATCTCGGCCTCGAGGATCGTCTCGCCGCGACGGTATACCTTGCCCGGGCGGACGACGATCTCGATCTTCGGTGGTGG
>CAYZGY010000609.1:0-5313 GCA_964478085.1 uncultured Planctomycetia bacterium | reverse complement strand
GAGCCCCCGGGCACGACCTCGCCCGAGCCGTCTCGGTTCCTGTCCTCGAGACCTACGACCGAGAAGCCGAGCTGCACCGGTCCCGAATCGATGCTGCTGTGGGAGAAGACCTGGCCGCCCGATTCGTCGATCTCTTCGAGGAAGAGACCGTCCTCGAACGCGTCGCCGCCAAAGGCGAGGTACGCGCGACCACGTCGCCTGTCGGCACCGGGAGCGCCGACGATGAGCTCGTCGACGTCATCCTTGTTGCGATCGGGGACCATCGCGATCGACGATCCTGCTTGACTGTCGCGCAGGCCCCAGAGGCGAAGACCGACGAAATCGATGTTCGTCGTACCCAGTTCGCGCAGCCGGGGACCGCCTTCGAGGACAGCAGCGAAGCCGACGTTCGAGACGTTTTCGCGTACGGCCGTCGGGGCGCCGAGGGCGAGGTCGGCGATGCCGTCTCCCGTGACGTCTCGACCGCCCGCGAGAGCCCAGCCGAGTCGCGCGCCACGATTGCCCGTGAAGATGCGCAGGAAGCGATCCGGATCGACCGCGCCGAGGTTCGGCGCGCCCGTCGAGATGTCCTCGCCACCGAAGATGACGAACGCCGCACCACCGATCGACCCGGCGTCGTTGTGCAGCGGCGCGCCGATGCCGAAGTCGTCGTTCCCGTCGTGGTCGACGTCACCGAGAGCCGCGATACTCGATCCGAAGAACGAATTCGGGACGACGCCCTCGATCGTCAGCGCGACCGTGCGAGGGAGGTTGTCGATCGCGTAGTTCGGTCGCTCGACGTTTGCGAGGTGGCCGAGGTCGCGCGAGCCGTAGATCACGATGACGCGACCACGTGGCGCGCGCTGTTCGTTGCGGACGGTGATCGCTTGCGGGATGCCGAGGGCGAAGTCGTCGATGCCGTCGCCGTTGACGTCGCCGACGCCCGCGCCGGAGATCCCGAGCATCACGCCATGCGAGGGCGCCGTCAGCAGGACTCCGAGGCCGCGGAGGGCGCGCAGATCGAGCGTGCTCGGATAACGATCCTGACCGAAGAGCAGGTAGACCGCGCCGTTCTCGCTGAGTGGGTGGGCGGCCGAGGGCATTCCGATCAGCGTATCGTCATGACCGTCGCCGTTGACGTCGCCGGCGCTCGCGACGAAAGCTCCGAAGCGATCGGGCACGCCGAAGCCGCTGCGGATCTCGACTCCGCCACCGGGCGGGCTCTCGTAGAGCGAGACGGACGTCGAGTGGGGCGAAAACGCGCCGCGAAGGAGCCAGACACGTCCCGGAGCATTCCCGGGTTTCCCTCCGGAAGAACCGTACCCGTCGGCAGCGACGAGAAGGTCCGGGCGTCCGTCGTCGTCGACGTCGCCGGCCTCCGCCACGTTCGATCCGAGTGTCGAGGCCCGCAGTCGCCCCTCGCGGGGATTTACGTGGTGAAGCGGGATCTCGTAGCGCACGCCCGAGTGCTGCAGGCGTTCGAGCGAAACTTGGCGCGCCCCGACGACGCCCTGGGCCTGAAGACCTCGAGACGCCGTTCGACGGAGAAATGCCGGTGCCCAGAATGCCGCTCCCAAAACCCAGACGATGAGCCACAGCGTCCCCGCCCAGAGGGGCAACGGCACGGGCGCCGGGGTCGTTCTGGAGCTCGAAGTGGGGAGGCTGCGGGGCATGGTTCGGATTCACCCAAGATCTGGTGCCTCAGCGAGCGCCAGGGCACAATCCGGCCCAACCCAGTCGGGGATCGAGCCATCGATTCTCCAATTCGATGCACACGGAGTGCCATCAAAAAAGGCTCTCGGAATGAAGCGAGAGCCCTGGAGAAAAATTGGGAGTTCTTGCCCCCTGTTCGAGGTCCGCGCTCAACTCCAGGCGCCGTCGTGCCGTCGACGGCGTCTCTCGCATCGAGAGAACCTCTTCGAGGTGCGCGCTCGGGTCTTCTCAGCTTCGGGTGAGCGTCCCTGTCTCGGTCACAAGTCCCGGCTCCTCAAGACTCTGGGGAAATCTATCGGAGCAGCTCGGAAGAGGGTTCGCGACGGGCGGCGGAGGACCAATAAACGTCGGGCCTGTGTCCGTACCTGTTACGAATAACCAACACAATGACCTCCGGTCGCCCGTGTTGAACCACTCTAACGAGCCTGTCCTCGGACCGAGGGGGTCGTTTTACCGACCGGCCTCAGAAGATTCCAGGCGCTGAGCCGTACAAGATACACATTGCGTGCCATCGAGAATTCCACCGGATTCACCGACGATGGGGTGGCTGAGGGAGGCGAATTGACAAAGATGCTGTCAATACTCGTCAAGAGTTAGGTGACAACGATGTTGATGATGACAATATTGTTGTCACTCGGGCTCGGAGGGCTCGGCAAAGACCGGGTTCAGCTGCCGTCCTCGGGGTTTTCACGGCCAGCGTACTCTGGTATACCTCGGCCTCTATGTCTGCGAAGAAACAAGGCCCCATCCGGCGATTCCTGTTCGAGAACTCGATCTTTCTGATCGTCGGCGCGATCGCCGCGCTCGTCTGGGCGAACCTCGATCTCGAGGCGTACAAGCACTTTTGCGGGATCCACGACCCGCACCCCAAAGAGGAGGGCGATCTCGGTCTCTTTCCTCTGCGATGGCACGCGCTGACACTCAAATTCGTGATCGACGACATCGGGATGGCGTTCTTCTTCGCCATCGCGGGGAAGGAAGTCTGGGAGGCGCTCCTTCCAGGAGGTCCCTTGTCGAACTTCCGGCGTGCCGCGATGCCGTTGATGGCTACCGCGGGCGGAATGGTCGGACCGGCCGGTCTGTACCTCCTCGGTTGCTACCTCACGGGATCGTGGGACGACCTCAACCGCGGTTGGGCGGTTCCGATGGCGACCGACATCGCGTTCAGCTACCTCGTGGCGCGATTCATCTTCGGTCCCCAGCACGTCGCCATTCCGTTTCTCTTGCTTCTCGCGATCGCGGATGACGCCGGCGGCCTGATCGTGCTCGCGGCTTTCTATCCGCAGAAGGCGATTCATCCCGAGTGGTTTCTCGTCACGGCCGCAGGTATCGCGCTCGGCTTCGCTCTTCGCAAGTTCAAGGTTCACAACCACTGGGCCTACTTGCTCGGCCCGGGTACGCTCTGCTGGTTCTCTTTCTTCCAGAGCGGCGTGCATCCGGCGCTGGGCCTCGTGCCCATGATTCCGTGTTTGCCGCACGCGCACACGGACCTTGGCCTCTTCGTCAAAAAGCAGCTGGGGAGGGACGACACGCTCAACGCGTTCGAGCACTGGTGGAAGAATCCTGTCGAGCTCATCCTCGGTCTCTTCGGCTTCGTCAACGCTGGAGTCCTGCTCAGCGCGATGGGGACCGGAACGTACCTGGTTCTCTTCGGCCTGCTCGTCGGTAAGCCGCTCGGCATCTCGCTGTTCGCTTGGGTTGGCGCGAAGGTCTTCAAGCTCGAGCTACCGTCGGGGATGAACAACAAGCACCTCTTGGTCGTCGGGTTCGTCGCGGCGATCGGCTTCACGGTGTCACTGTTCGTCGCGAGCGCGGCGTTCACGGAGCCCGGCCCCACCTTGGACTCGGTCAAGATGGGCGCGCTTCTGAGCTTCGTGGCCATCCCGCTCTCGATCATCGTCGCGCGAATGATCGGGGTGAGGCCGGGAGCGCCCCCAGAGAGCGAGTCGACCGAGAGTTAGCAGAATCCTCCGGACGGGCCAAATGTTATCGGCTGGCGAGGTCGATATCGGATGAACCTGCCGACCTCGAAGGCGGTGGAGGCCCGTGAGAAGGAGACTGCCTATGATCGTCGACGGACATCCGGTAGATCCGCAGACCCTGCTGGTCAAGCGCCGCCGTGAGCTGGACGAGCAGCGCTGGCGCTGGATCGCTCAAGCGGCCGTCCTCGTGATGCTGATTTCGGTCGTGGCGTGCCCGTGGCTCGTCGAGCCCCTCCGCCCGACCTTCGACGCGATCAACGTCGAGCACAAAGAGGCGCCGTCGTTCGCGGACATGCTCGCTGGGATCCGGCGCGAGATTTGGACCGCTCGCTTTTCTGCGCAGCCGGTCTTCAAACGGGTAAGCGAGAAAATCCGCCGGCTCTTGCCGCGCTGGTTTCTCGCCGCGTGATTTCCGCGAAACTCCGCCTTAGCGGAACATACGACCCAGATCGTGAAGCACCGCGTATCCGACCGGCACGAGAACGAGCGTGATGACGGTGGCGAAGAGGACCCCGAAGCCGAGCGAGATCGCCAGCGGGATCAAGAACCGCGCCTGCATGCTCTGCTCGAGAAGAAGCGGAGTGAGCCCGACGAACGTCGTGAGCGAGGTGAGCAAGATCGGGCGAAAACGCGCGATGCCCGACTCGCGGACGAAGTGGAGAAGGCCCGATCGATCGCCCGGATTCTCGGCGAGATATCGATCTCTCGCACGATTGATGAAGTCGACCATGACGAGGCTGTCATTCACGATGACACCCGTCAGCGCGACGATGCCGAACGACGAGAGGAGCGTCAGGTTCATACCCATCAGCACATGCCCCCAGACGGCCCCGACGATGCCGAAGGGAATCGAGCTCATGACGATGAGCGGCTGCGCGTACGAGCGAAACGGGATGGCGAGCAACACGTAGATCAACACGAGCGCGAGCAGGAAGCCCTTCGCCAGTCCCGCCATCGTCTCGCCTTGCTCACGCTGTTCGCCTTCGAACGAGTACTGCAGGTCGGGGAACTCGGCCGTGACCTTCGGAAGAATCGAGTCTCGAAGGAGCTCGTTGACCTCGTTCGCATTGGCGACATCGGAGTCGACTCCGGCCGTGACGTTGATGACGCGCCGCCGATCCGCTCGCTTGATCTCGGAGTACGACCTTCCCTGTGCAATCGTCGCGACGCTCAGAAAGGGCAACTCCGAGCCCTTCGGCGTACGGATGCGCAGCTCCTCGATCGAGCCGATCGACTCTCGCTCGGCTTCGGGATAGCGCACCATGACCTTGACTTCGTCGCGGCCGCGTTGGATCCGCTGCGCTTCCTCGCCGTAGAACGCTTGCCGCACTTGACGAGCGAGCAGCCCGTGCGTCACGCCGAGGTGCTCGGCATCCTCGCGCACCGCGAAGCGAATCTCCCGCTTGCCGGGCCGAAGCGAATCGGTGATGTCCTGAACACCCGCGATCGTCGCGAGCTCCCCTTTGAGCTTCGCGACGGCACGACTGAGCGTCTCGGAGTTTGCCGCGTTCAGCTCCATGTTGACGGGCTCTCCCGTCGAGAAGAGAGACGAGGAGAACGAGATTTCGGTCGCATCGGGAATCGACCCCGTCGCTTCGCGCCAACGCCTGGCGATCTCCGTGCTCGAGATGGCCGGCCT
>CAYZGY010000608.1:0-5314 GCA_964478085.1 uncultured Planctomycetia bacterium | reverse complement strand
AAATCGTTCTCGCACCTTCTCGATGACTCAGCAGCTCGAAATCCTCGCCATCGAGCCCTACTGCGGGCTCTCGCACCGAGCATTCCTCGAGGGCTACCAGAAGTTCTCGAGACACCGCGTCGAGATTTGGGAATTACCGGCACGCAAGTGGAAGTGGCGCATGCGCGGGTCCGCATTCCATTTCGCTCGACGTGCGAAGGATGCCCCGAGCTCGTACCAGCCTCACGTGGTGCTCGCTTCCGACTTTCTCAACCTGGCCGACTGGCGCGCGATGTCGCCGCGTCGTTTCCGCGACCTCCCGTCGATCTTCTACTTTCACGAGAATCAGATCAGCTACCCGCTCGCCGATCACGCTCCCGTCGATCATCAGTACGGCTGGGTCAACCTGAGCTCGGCTCTCGCCGCGGATCGCGTCCTGTTCAACTCGAGCTATCACCGCGAGCAGTTTCTCCGCGAGGTCCGCAAGGTCCTCTCGAGGATGCCGAACGACGCTCCGCCCGATCTCGTCGACGACCTGCGTGCGAGCTCGGAGGTCTTTCCGGTCGGAATCGATCTCGATCCGCACGAAGCCGCGAGGCGTACGCGTTCGTCGTGGGGCCCCGAGGGACCGACGTTACTGTGGAATCATCGCTGGGAGTACGACAAGCGTCCCGAGCGATTCGTCGACGGGCTCGAGACGCTCGTCGCGCGCGATGTCCCCTTCCGAGTCGTCATCTGCGGCGAGTCGTTCGGCAAGGAGCATCCCGATTTCGAGCGCGCGCGCGGCTTTCTCGGCTCGCGACTCGCGCACCTCGGCTTCTTCGAGAGCCAGGCCGACTACCTCCGCGGAGCCGCGGACTGCGACGTCGTCGTCTCGACCGCGTGCCACGAGTTCTTCGGCGTGGCGGTCGTGGAAGCGCTCTACCTCGGCTGCCTACCCGTCCTCCCCAACGACCTGAGCTACCCCGAGATCATCCCCGCGCACCTGCACCCGCTCTTTCTCTACCCGCAGGACACGAGCTTCGCCGACTGTCTCGAGTCGATGGTACGCCACCCGCCGCTCTCGCATCTCGACGAGCTGGCCGCGACGGGCGAGCAGTACCACTGGCGAAACCTCGCCCCGATGATCGAAGGGATGCTCTGAGACCGAGTCGCTCGTCTCAGGTCTCGTTCTGAGCCTCCAGCTCGGCGACTCTCTTGTTCAGATCGATGAGCTGCCTTCGGAAGTTCGGAAGGTTCTCGATCTGCGCGTAGGCGCGACGTGCAAGACCACCCGGAAGAGCGGGGGAGCCGATCATCACTTGGCCCGCGTCGACATCGTTCATGATTCCCGACTTGGCTCCGATGACAGCACGATCCCCGACCTTGAGGTGACCGGCGAGTCCGGCTTGACCAGCGATGGTCACGTAGTTGCCGAGCTCGATCGTTCCGGCGAGTCCCACCTGCGCGATGAGAAGGCAGTGCGCGCCCGTCTTGCAGTTGTGGCCGACCATGACGAGATTGTCGACCTTCGTGCCTCGCCCGATGACCGTCGTGTCGAGCGCCGCTCGATCGATCGTCGTGTTCGATCCGACCTCGACGTCGTCCTCGAGGATGACCTTGCCCACCTGCGGCACCTTTCGCTGCACGACGGGCTCCTCCGGACGGCCGGTCTCTTCTTGGATGTAGCCGTAACCGTCACCGCCGATGACGCTGCCCGAGTGGATGATGACACGATCGCCGAGCTCGCAATCGTGGTAGACGTGGACACCGCTGTAGAGCCGACAATCCGAGCCGATCGTGACGTTTGGCGCGACGGTCGCTCCGGGGTAGATCTCCGTGCGATCACCGATACTCGCGCCCGGTCCGACGAACGCGCCGGGACCGATGCCGACGCCCTCTCCGATCTGCGCTCCCTCGCCGATGAAGGCGTCCTCGGATACCGAGTCGAAGAGACGCTCGTACGGATGAAAAGCCTCGAGAACTTGCGCCCAGGCGACGCCGGGTTGCCGTACGCGAATGACGGCGAGTCCCGCAGGCACCTCGATCGTCTCGTTGACTAAGACCGCCGCCGCCTCGCATCGGTCGAGCTTCTTTTGAAACTTCCGGTTCTCGAGGTAGGTCAGGTCTCCCTTCCCAGCCAGGTCGATGGGCGCGAGCGCGGAGATGACGGGCTCAGCCGTGGATTCCGCGTTCTCGACGGAACCGCCGACGATCTCTGCGACTTCCTGAAGGGTGTACGTCTTGCTCATAGCGCAAGAGTGTACCGCTCGGCGGGGATGGCTGTACAGGGCTGGGGTGGGTCAGTCTCGGAAGAATCCGAAAAAACTGATCTCGATCTTCGGCTGCTCGGGATGCGTCGTGTGAACGAAGAGTTTCCCGGAGAAGCTGCCGGTCGCGAGAGCTCCGACGGGAACGAATGGACGCGCCCGGAGTCGCCAAGTCTTTCCGTCCTTGCTGACTCCCGGCGTCAACGAAAGTCCGAAGCCGGGCATCTTCGTCCGAGCGTTGGGGCGAACCTCGAGACGCTCGATCTGGAACGCGTGTCCGTCGAGTGAATGAAGAACGATGCTCTCCTCGAAAGTCGACGCGTCGTTCGTCTGGACTCGGCTGAAGTTGAGTTGTCGCGGCGAGATGGCCACCCCGCGGAACATCTCGCCACGCATGGAGACTTCGAAAGGCTTCGCGTTGATCTTGAACTTCGCGGTCGCGGCCACGCGTCCTTCGGGATGCGTCGGAAGGATCGTGATGTGAAGTCGCTTTCCGTTCGAGATGTCCTCGATGCGGTGCTCGAAGTACCTTCCGATCGATCCCGTGAGGCCCCCCCGACGATATGAGCTCTCGACATCGACGAACTCGATCTCGAGCGGACCGGACCTCTTCGCGGCCACGGCGCGATCCGACCATTTGACGTCGACGACGCGAGTCGACGGATCGCCGCCGACGACCCCCTCGAAGATGACCTCTCGCGGACTCTGCTCGAGACCTTCGAAGCTGCTCAGCCTGGTCGGAACGCGGATCGAGCTCGGTGAGCCGTCGGTACGGATCGTCAGATACTTCGAGAGCTTACCGAGGGCGCGTCCAGCGCTCATCGTCACGCGCAACTCCTGTTCGGCGCCGGGCGGAATGGGGTGGATCAGACGTGTGGGAACGAGCGTGATACAGCTGCAGCTGACCTTCGTCTCGAGAATCTTGAGCGGGGCATCCCCCGTATTGCGTAGGTAGAGCGAAAGCTCGGGGCGCTCGCGATGTCCGCAGGATCCGAAGTCGAGGGCGGTGGGCTCGATCTCGAGTCGACCACCCTGCGCACACATCTCGCCGCAGGAAAGGAAAGCGACGAGGATCGCGCCGAGCCGCGCGAATCGCTCGAAGAAAGAGGGTCGAGCGCAGTCAGAGAAGAGAGAGAAGGTCATGTTTGCAGAATATCTTCGGGCATGCTTCGTGCCGTGTTTCGGAAACCTCGATCATAAACCGACGCGGCGTCGAGGAACAGCCCGACGACCTTCCGAGCCGCCGCCGAACCGAACTGGCGCGGCTCCTCTGAGAAGGTAAAATTCTCGAGAGGATTCTGCTGAGGAGGAATCATGCCAGGCGAGGAAAACCCCCGCATTCTGGATTCGATGGCATTGGGGTTCTTCGTGTGCGGCGAGTATCAAAAGGCGGTCGACACGCAAGCCCGCGCGCTTTCGCTCGTGCCGGAGGAAGACGAGGACCTTCGTCGACAACTCGAATCCAAACTCGAAAAATATCGAACGGCGCTCACGGCACTACCGCCCGGTGCCTTGAGACAGAGCACGAAGGACGATCCGGACGCCGCTTGAGGGAGGGGCGCGTCTCGAGAATTGTGTTAGTATTCTCGAGAACATGAGCACTGCCCGAGCGAGCCTCTTCGTCATCGTCGTGAGCATGGTCGTCGTGTCGATGGCCCCGACCTTCGCGAGCGACCTCGAGACTCTGACCCTCGAGACTCTGACCCTCGAGGCGGAGCAGCTCGCGCAGCGCCGTGACCTCGAATCTGCGCACGATCGTCTCGCGAGAGCGCTCGAGACGGAACGCTCGACGTACGTCCCGAAGGATACCGACGCGGATACGGTCGGCGCCGCGGAGCTGATGCTCGCGTCCTTGCGCCTCGCGATGTTCGATGCCGAAGGCGCTCGGCGTGCGCACGGTCGTTGCCCTCGAAGGACCCGGGAGCTGGCTCCGGCGCGTTCGATCGAAGCCGACATCCTGATCGCGCTCGGGAAGCCGCGCGAGGCCGAGACGATCATCGCGAAGCTCGCCCGCGAAGGCTTCGATCCCGAGGAGAATTCGCTACGCCTCGGTCGATTGCGCTTCGAGCGCGGAGACCATCGTGGTGCCCTCGAGGCGATCGAGACGAGGCTCGGTCGTACACCTGGCGACTACTACGGAATCGTCTACGCCGCCCGTTCGCATCTCGAGCTCGGAGCGTCGAGCGAAGCCGTGAAAATTCTCACGCCGCTCGTGAAGACGAGCCCGACACCCGAAGTGCTCTACCTCGTCGGTCGCGCCCATGCCGCGTCTGGAGATCTCGAGGACGCCATCGCCGCCTTTCGTCGCGCCCTCGGGATGCAGCCCGACTATCCCGAGTGCGTGTTCGCGCTGGCTCACGCACTTCGAGCTGACGGGGCTGCCGACGAAGCCCGTTCGCGATTTCGCGAATTCCGCCGACTCCATCGCGCCGACTGGACGCGCCTCAAGAAGGCGTCCGAGCTCACCCAAGCCTGCGAACGAGCCGACCAGAGCGACGCGACGCCCTGGGCCCGACTCGCGAAGTTCCACCTCGATTCGGACGACCTCGAAGGAGCGACCTCGGCCGCGTGGAACAGCCTCCGCCGCGACCGACGCAACACCCAGGCCCGCTTGGCGCTCGCGCGCGCATTGCGCAGATCGGGCAGCTTTTCGGCGGCGGCGCACCACCTTCAGAAGATCCTCCGCAAGGACCCGACCCACGCGGAGGCGGAACGCGAGCTTCGAGATTTGGTGAAGAAGCATGCGCAGCGTTAGCGGAGTCGTGCTCGTCAGTGTCGCTCTCTTCGCTTCGTGCGGCGGGGGAGACGAAGACGGAGATGCCCCCGCCGCGAGTGTCGAGACCGAGCGTGGCGCAGGGCTCCGATTTCGCGACGTCTCGGGGGATCTCGGCGTCGACCGTCGGCTGACCTCGGGGAGCGCACAGAAGCTCACGATTCTCGAGAACATCGGCACGGGTTGCGCCCTCCTCGACTACGACCGAGACGGGCGGCTCGACCTCTTCGTCGCTAACGGCGGCACGGTCGAGAACGGTCGCGTCGTCGCCGGTGCGGGAGTGGCGCTCTATCACCAAGAGGATGACGGATCC
>CAYZGY010000607.1:0-5315 GCA_964478085.1 uncultured Planctomycetia bacterium | reverse complement strand
GTCGTCGGTCTCTCGTACCTCTCGTTTCGCTGGATCTACTCGCATCCGCGTCAGGTCGAGATTCGGCTCGCGGAGGAGCTCCAGAGCCTCGTGACGAGCGACGTGCGGGTCTCGGGCGCTCACTACGGGTTCGGCGAAGGAACGGAGGCCGATCAGATCGATGTCGACGCGTCTTCGCGCACGACGAGCGGGTCTCGACTTCTCGCGCGTCTGCGAGAGGTCCACGTCGACACCCGCGACGTCGAATGCTCTAAAACGGGCCGTGGCGCCCCGAGCGCGCGCGCACGCGGCGGGGGCGGCGACGGCGGCGACGAGCATCGCGTCGTCGTCTGTTCGGCAGCGGTCCATCTCGAGCACGACGCAGCGTCGGCTCTCTCGCTCGAGGAGGTTTCCTGGCACGACGGCTGGAACGTCGACGGGCTCTTCGAGCCGGCCGCGCTGGTCGAGCTCCTCGATGCGGGCCGTGACGAGTCTCAGAGGTTCGACGTCGATGTCCGCGCGTTGACGCTCGACTGGCGGATCGCACGTCCGCGTGGAGAGACGCGTCGACGTCCCGTTGTCCTCAGCGATGTCGAGCTCTCGACCTTTCGCGACGCGATTCGCGCTCGTGGGCGCCTGCCGCAGTCGGAGTCTTGGGCCGCGGGACGGTTCGATCTCGAGTGGAAGCCGGGCGTCTCGTGGAGGATCTCGGGACGCCTCGAGAATTTCGCGAGAGGGGACAAGTGGGCACCGTTCGTCCCACACTCGCACGGGAAGCTTTGGGAGCGGCTGCGACCGCGCGGTACGGCGACCGTCGAGCTCGCGGAGCTCTCGTGGTCGAGGGCGCCACGAGAGGACGAGTCGAAGGCGGGACCACATTCGCCGATTCGACTCCGCCTCCTCTGGGAGAGTTTCGACGGCAGCTTGGCGCTCCCCTTGACCGCTCCGCCCACGACCGGGTCGTCCGAACGGGACGCCGATCGTCTATCGAAGCCGGCGAGTCCCGAGTTGCGATCTCTGCGCGGTCTCACTCGCGTCACGGAAGAGGGCGTCTTCTGGGGTCGAGACGCGAAGCTCGCTCCACTCGTCGGGGAGGCTTGGGGCCTCGCCGCTCGCCTCTCGGGTCGCATCGAAACGAACGGCGGGGGAGAGATCTCGCTCGAGTTCCCGGGTGAGGCCCTGTCACCGACGCTCGCCGCGAGTCTGCCGGCGCACCTCCGCGGGCTCCTCCTCGCGTCGCGGGCCCAGGGACGCTTCGCCGGCCGGTTGACGATCGACCCGTCACCGTCGACCTCGCGACCTTGGACGCTCGACGGACGCATCTCGGATGTCGGGTTGCCCTCGTTTCCGTTCGTCCGCTCCAAGGGCGTCGACCTTCGCTCGCTCTCGGGAAGACGAGGCACTTCGGAGTCGAACGAGCGCGGTGCGGGAGAGATCGGCATCGACGGTCTCGAATGGTCGGGGCTGGGCCGTCTCGAAGGGAAGATCGCGACGAGCTGGACGGACGACTCGGTCAAGCTCGAGCTTCGCGAGCTTTCCTTAGAGCCTGCGACCGTGGCGCGAGAGGCCGCACGAGCCCGTGCGCGAGATGAGCAGGAAGAGGCGACGATTCCGAACTCGCTCCTCCTGCGTGGCTCGATCGAACGTCACTTGCCACCGAAAGAGTGGCGACTCCACGAGAGCGGTGCGGAGAATCGAAGAGGCTGGCGGGGCCGAGACGAAGGTGCCTGGCCCGACGCGAGCTGGACGGCCCGCGTCGAGTGGGAGCATCTTCCGATCGACGCAAAGGTTCTCTCCGCCGCAGACGTCTCGGGCATCCTCGAGGTCCCCGGAGCCGAACCTGGTGCGGTTCGAAAAGGTGTCCCCGGGCGACGGGGCAACACCGCGACGATCGGACGTGGCGTCGTGCCCGCACAGATCGTCGGCGACGGGTCGTTCGCCTTCGACGACGGCGAGGTGATCTGGGCGTTCGTCGACGATGGTGCCGAGATCGAGCATCTCGAGCTGCGAGCCGAGGCCTGGGCGCTGCGCGCGCGCGGGCGCGTGCGTTGGAACGGAGCGATCGACATCGTCGTCGTGCGCGTCGGAGAGCAGCACCGCGACGCGCTCGTGAAGCTGGCGAAGGACGCCCATCCGAGGACGTGGCTCGCGCCGGCGCCGAAGACGTCCGAGAATCTTGCCGATCCGGAGAAGGCGCCCGAATCCGCAGATCCAGCGACTGCCGAGCCCGAACCGGGCCCCTGGGCCTACCGCGTCAGCGGCACCCTCGCCGCCCCGCAGTCCCGCCTCATCCGCGAGACCGATCCGGCCTTCAGTGATCGTCTGGACTCGACCGATCAACCGAAGTGAAGAAGCGAAAAAACAGGCCGAAAAGAGGGCAGAATCCTGCCCCTGAACGCCTTGCGACCACCGAAGGGTACCGCTATAATCCCGCCCTTCAGACAAACCGAACACACACGGGCCTATAGCTCAGTTGGGAGAGCGCTGCGTTCGCAATGCAGAGGTCAGGGGTTCAAATCCCCTTAGGTCCACCAGGTAAGACGAGAAGGCCGCAGCGCTTAGGGCACTGTGGCTTTCTTCATTGGTGAGCGTCGAAAACCGCGCCCCCTAAAACGCCCCCCAAAACGCCACCCAGGAATCGGACCGCTGAGCGTCTTAGCTGTGTCAGGGAAGAAGAAATGGCAAATTGCGTGTAACACTTCGGGTCAACACCTCGCCGACGAGTAGACATCCACAATCCTCTTCCAAGGAGGATCCTGATGTCGCCTCGAAAAAAAGTCACTCCATCCCTTACGGTGGGTCACGGTCAGCGGCGGCGTTGGCGGGAGACACTCGACCTTCGACTACTCCAATTCACGGACGAAGCGGAACCAGTGTCCCCGGTCGGGCTCTCCCGCACGAAGTGGCCTGACCCGGCGGGATGAGTCGTCGCTCGAGAAGAACACGACCCACTGGCTATCCGAGACTTCGGAGTGGGGAGTGCTCGTCCAGTAGCTCCCGTGGTTCGCCTCGAAGATCGGGACGACCGCGATGGCCTCCGAGTTGTCACGAAACAGGCTCATCAGCTCATCCGCCGTCGGGAGCCGCCAATTCGTGTATCCAGCAAACTCCGAGCTCTCTGCATCCGCGAGAGCTTGATCGAGACGTCGCTGGTTCTGGTGCCCGTTGTCCTTCGTCCACATCAGGCGGCGACAATGATCGGTGATCGTCCCATCACCGTTGTCGGTGAAGCGGTCTCGCCAGTCGTCGCAATCCTGCTCGAGCGCGAACGTGATGCGCTCGAGTAACGCCGTCTGTCGCACTGCGATTTCGTCCGGCTCCTCCTGCGCGATTGCGCAAGGCTCCGGCCCGTTCTGGAACAGATACGTCAGTGTCGCGATCGCGTCGGTGATGTCGAACAACCCGTCGCAATTGACGTCACCGTTTCGGAGCGCCGTGTCGCCAGCACCTTGCCCCTTCTGCGCTGGTGCCACCCGAGTCGACAACATCCACAAGAGCGCCAACGCGTTGATGGCGATCACCGAGACCTGAGCAGCGAGCTTCCCATGACGCATGACCTTCCTCCCTTTTCCTGAGGTGAGTTTCTTGCTTACGTCCCAGTGTCGGTGGGCAGGTCGGCGGAGTCCAGGGGCACGGAACGCGATGGAGGGGCCTTGTCACCTCCAATCGAGACCGCTCCCCGCGATGCCCTCCTCCAAATCTCCTCGAACTGCGCGACAACTCCCGGCTGATCCGAGAACATCTCCCTCACTTCGCTCTTCGGTCGTGCCAAGAGGTCTCTCACGGTCGTGATGCCGAGGCGACGCAGGTAGTTGAGCCCACGGATCGAACGCGGGGAGGTCTCCACCTCAATCGCGAGCTTCTCGGCCTCCGTCTCGAGGTCGAGCAAGAGCTCCCACTCGTCGACCTCGGGACCTTGGTACTCGACGACGACTTGAGTACCACAGCCAGGGCACTTCCCTTCCGTGGCCGCCATCAAGAGCTCTTCGACGTAGGTCATGCATCCCGTCAAGGGGAAATCGAATCGTCGGCCGCAGCCCGGACAAGGATTGAGTTCCCATTCGCCGGACGCGCTCAATGACGCGCATGAACTGGATGCTGAGGGCGATTCTGATGCCGATGGTCGGCGGATGTCGAGATGACGAGATGACGAGATGACGAGATGACGAAATGACGAAATGACGAAATGACGTCACGACGCGCCGCGTCGATCGATCTCCGCGTCCACCCGGAGGAACCGGCTCGACGCAACGTTCGAGCTCGCTTTCGGGGGGCTGGTAGGGTCGAGCTCCTGGTAGGGTCGAGCTCCTGGTA
Organism: uncultured Planctomycetia bacterium; assembly: GCA_964478085.1. Taxonomy (GTDB): domain Bacteria; phylum Planctomycetota; class UBA8108; order UBA8108; family UBA8108; genus CAYMLL01. The sequence continues at coordinate 1,022 of CAYZGY010000607.1, read as the reverse complement.
GGGTCGAGCTCCTGGTAGGGCGTGAAGACTCATTTTGGTGGAACGATTCTCCAGACGAGCCCGTGGGCGGCTATTGTGTCACAATGGGCTTCGCTCACGGTAGGGGAGGTAAGCCCGGAAAGTCGACGGGCTCTCGGTCCCTTCAGATTCGAAATCTCGATCACCATGTCGCGCTGCTCCGTCATTCTGCCGGTCTTCGTCGCATTTCTTCCTCAGGTCACGACCATCTCGCAGGAAGCAGAGACTCCTCCTGCTCGCGAGAAGCTCCTCTCCAGCGCGAGAACACACCTGAAGAAGGGGGAATTCGCCGAAGCGATCGAGCTGGCCCGGCGAGTCGTCGAGTCCGACCGGACCGATCAGGGGAAGGAGCGCCCCGTGCGCCTGGTCGAGTCGCTCGATCTTTAGCCCGTTCTCTACCAGCTCTCGGGCGATTAAGCCGCAGCGCACATCGCCGCCCGAGAAGCGTAAGAAGTCGCGAAGACCGACCTCGGCAGCGACCACTGGCGCACCGTCGAGACCGCCTGGAAGCTCGATGCCGCGACTCGCTGGGCGGCGCTCGCAAAGGAGCCGCGCGAGAGGCTCCACGCGGCGACCGCGTCGATGGTCGACATCGATCGTCTCGCGGGAAAGAAGAAGACCGCGGAAGCGCTCGATCTCGCCGCGGCGGCAGTGCAGACGTTCAGCGAGCTCCTCGGCGAAAACGCTCCACAGCGTATCCTCATGATGCGCAGGTCCGGTCTTCTCCGATTCCGACTCGGTCAGGTCGACGACGCGATCTCCGAGATCGAGCAATCGTTGACCGCGCGGCGAGCGGTTCTCGGAGAACGTCACCCGAGTCAAGTCAAGGACCTGGCGAACATCGGAATCCTCTCGGCGATCGCGAAAAAGAACGGGGCTGGTCTCTCCCAGCTGAAGCTGGCCGTCGAGATCCACGAAGAGTCGGGACGTGACGAGAACCGCGACTCGGCCAACTTCCGCACGCACTACGCGAAGGGGCTCTATCGCGCCTTTCGATACGAGGA
>CAYZGY010000606.1:2572-5316 GCA_964478085.1 uncultured Planctomycetia bacterium | reverse complement strand
CGAAATCGTTCGAGTTGTCGCCGACGTGGAGAATGTCTCCGGACCACGTGACCACGCGATTCTCCTCGACGCGAACGATGATGCGCTCCGATCCGTTCGCGAGCCAGAGGATCGCGCCGGGATTGCTTCCGCTTGCGGAGGTCACGCGCAGTCGAACCTCGAACGTGTAGTCGGTTCCCGGATCGATCTCGTCGGCCCACGCAGCACTGTTGATGAGAGACCACTGACCTCCGAGCGCCGTCTCGAACTCGAGTGCGCCTCCGTCGACCCAGAGCTGCGGGGTCGCGGCGTTCGCGCCGAAGTTGAAGTTGTCGATGGTCCAGCCATCCGCGGCGCCTTCTTGCTGCGGAGGGACACCGTCGTTGTCGAACTCGAGTCGATGGGCGAAGGTGGTCGAGTCCCGACCGTCCACGCCCGATCCGCCATCGTCGACGCGGTCCTTGCCGGACGCGAAGACGAGGAGATACGCGTCCTCACCGAGCTCGACCGATGGGAAGGCCCACTTCGTCAAGTTCTGGGCATCGTCGGTCAGGTACCAACCCTGGAGGTCGACGGATCCGGGGCCGTCATTGCGAAGCTCGATCCAATCGGGCGTGTCGTTGTCCGCGTCACGCAGGATGTCGTCGTTGATCGTCAGAAACTCCGAGATCTCGACCGATTGCGCGTTGAGCGAGCTCGCGACGACTGCGACGAGAATTACGGACAGGAGTTGTACGATTCGCATCCGAGGTCTCCACGCGAGCCAGGCTCGTCCGGGTCCGTTCCACAAGCTCCGACGGAGGGCGGTCCAGGATCGTGCGGCGCATTTCCGCCGATGAACAGGTGATTGAGAACGATGACACCGTCGGTGAGATCGATGTTGCCGTCGTTGTTCGTGTCCATCGTCTCTTTGCAGGTCGTGTCGCGACCTCCGGTGAACAGGAAGTTGAAGACGAAGACTCCGTCGGTGAGCTGGAGCGTGCCGTTGTCGTCCGTGTCGCCGCGAAAGAACTCGGGCCGCGGAGGATCGATGATATCGTCTCCAGGCGCGTACGCACCCGTCGCGTCCCAACAGATCGAGTCGAACTCTCCCTCGACTTGCGAGCTCGAGCAGCAGTCGATGAGGAAGACTGCTGTGCGGCCGCCGTTGGCGTTGCCGTCGTTCGGAACGCCGTCGCCGATGAGCTCTTCGTTGCGCCAAATGTAGTAGAGGTCGGTCGGTGCGTGGTACGCGATACGAATGTCGACGAAGTCGCTCGTGTTGTCTTCTTCGCTGAGCACGAGACCGGACCAGGTGACGGTTTGCTGAGCATCGACGCGCAGAATGATGCGTGTCGCACCGTTCGTGATCCAGAGGACGATACCGGGGTTCGGCGCGTTCGACTCGATGACGCGTACGCGTGCTTCGAAGGTGTAGGACGAGGCCGGCGTGACCTCGTTGGCCCAAGCGGAGCCCGCTTGCATCGTGATCGCCTGTTGGCCGGGGAGGTCGGATTCGAAGCGCAGGAGACCATCCGAGACGCTCAGCCGCGGGGCGACTTCGCCATCGATATTCCACACGGCGTCTTCAGCCCATCCGTCGGCCGCGCCTTCGACCGAGGGAAGCACACCGTCTTCCTCGAAGAGGAGCTTGTGCGGGAACTCCGAGGCGGCGCGCTCTTCGAATCCGTCGAAGCTCTCCGGGGTCACGGCGACCTCGTTCGAAGGCTCGGACTCGTTGCCCGCGAGGTCGAGTACGGTGACGACGTAGAAGTACGTTGTCCCGGACGAGACCGCGTCGTCGACGTAAGCCGTCTCGAGAAGCGGGATGCCCTCGGCGATGATTTCGTGAGGTCCGCCGGCTGTTTCGGATCGGGAAAGGTTGTACGTGGTGGCGTCGATGTCGACGCTGACTTCCCAGGTCAGTGAGACTTCCCCGGCGATCGTCGGCCGACCGACGAGAGTCTGGAGCGCGGCGGGGGGAGTGATGTCGAGACCTTCGGTCGGTGTCGCGGAGACTTCGTCGCTGAGGTCCGAGGCGTTGCGATTCACATCGACGGCGGAGAGCGCGTAGAAATACTCGACACCGTTCGTCAGGCCTTCGTCGATGAACGACTTCGCGCCGCCGAGGTAGACGCGTTCGTACGGTCCGCCGCTCGTCTCGGAGCGGCCGAGCTCGTAGCTGCTGAAGTCGTCTTCGGTGTTGGCATTCCAGCTCAAGTGGATGCGGGAGTCTTCCGCCTCGGCCGTGAGGCCCGTCGGTGCGGCAGGCGGCGTGACGTCACCTCCGTCGACGGGGGGCAGGAAGGCGCCGGTAGCGTCCCAGCAGACGTAGTCGATCTCACCCGTCGCTTGGACGCTCGAGCAGCAGTCGAGGAGGAAGACCGCACGACGTCCGTTCGCAGCACCACCGTCGTTGCCGAGACTCGACCCGATGAGCGCACCGTCACGCCAGACGTGGTAGGTGTCGGTCGGAGCGTCGTACACGATGCGAATCGTCACGAAGGTCGAGCTGTTGTCGCCGTCGTGTAGCGAGATGCCGCTGAACGTGCTGACATTGTTCGTGTCGACGCGCACGATCACGCGATGGAGTCCGTTGGCGAGCCAGAGCGTCGCGCCGGGGTTCGTGCCCGCCGATGCGGTGACGCGGAGTCGCGTCTCGAAGGTGTACGAGGTCGACGGGTCGACCTCCGTCGTCCCCGCGCCGCCGTTGTTGACGATCGACCACAGCCCTGCGAGCGCGGTCTCGAAAGAGCGCACACCGCCCGCGCCGTCGAGCGCTGGCG
>CAYZGY010000606.1:0-2562 GCA_964478085.1 uncultured Planctomycetia bacterium | reverse complement strand
GCCCCGCGCGGGGGGGCCCCCAACCCCCCCCCCCCCCCCGCGCGGGGGCGGGGGGGCGCGCCGCCCCCCGGACCGGTATTGAACGCGTCCAGGGTCCAGCCATCGAGCACGCCTTCGTCCGGAGGCAGCACACCGTCTTCGTCAAAGAGGAGCTTGTGACCGAAGTCCGCGGCATCGCGCTCGATTTCGTCACCGAGAGCGACGGTGACTGCGGCGCTCGCTTCGTTCGAGTCAGCCGATTCGTTGTTCGCGAGATCGACAGCCGTGACGACGTAGAAGTATCGCACGAGCGATTCGGCGTCTTCGTCGGCGAGCTCGCTCTCCGTGACGCCCTCCTCGAGGACGTCGTAAGGACCTCCGGCCGTCGTGCCCCGGTAGATCGTGTAGCTTGCAAGGTCGCCTTCGGCGTTGTCGAGCCAGTCGAGGAAGATCGTTCCGCCGGCCTGCGGTGTCGCTATCAAATCGATCGGCGCGGCGGGCGGCGTGACGTCGAGCCCCGCGTCCGGAGTCGCCGAGGCTTCGTTCGAGATGCCCGATTCGTTTCCAGTGCCGTCGAAGGCCGTGATGGTGTAGTAGTAGGTCGTGCCGTTGACGACCGACGTATCTTCGTACGCGCTCGGAAGAACGCCGCTCGCGATGACGCTGTACGGGCCGCCCGCGCTCGTCGCTCGGCCGACGGCGTAGCAGAAGAGATCGGCGTCTTCGTTGTCGGCCCAGTCGAGGAGCACGCGTCCGTCTTCCGCCTCGCCCGTGAGGCCAGACGGCGGTGCGGGAGCCGTGTCGTCGCCCGCATCTCCTTCCGGAGCGAACGCTCCGCCGGTCTCCCAGCGGACGTACTCGAGCTCGCCGGCGGCCTCGCTGGTCGAGCCGTAGTCGATGATGAAGACCGCACGTCGACCGTCATTCGCTGTGCCGTCGGGATCACGAACGACAAGCTCGCCGTTTCTCCAGACGAAGACCCAGCCGCTCTCGAGGTCTCTCGCAATCCGAATCGTCACGAACTCGGTCGAGTTGTCGCCCGTGTGAACGACCTCGCCGCCGGCACCGACACCCCATCGAACCTCGTTGACGTCAACGATGACGACGGAGCGTCGTCCGCTGCCGTCCGCGATCCAAATCGCCGTGCCCGCGTCAGTCGCCGACTCTTCGCCGTCGGCGGGACCCGTCGCTCGGAGTTGCAGCTCAAACGTCCACGAGACCGTTCCGTCGACCTCGTTCGACCACGCCGACGCACCGTCCGCTTGATCGATCGAGAAGAAGAGGCCGCCGCCTTGCCCGAGTCCCGTCGTGTCGTAGGTCAGGAGACCGTTCGCGATGCTGTAGGTGGGAGGCGTTTCTGCATCTTGGGTCCAGTTGCCTGGCTCTGCCCAACCGTCGCCGCCCTCCTCGAAGAGGCCGCCCTCTTCCGATGGCGGCACGCCGTCGTCCTCGAACTCGAGTCCGTGGACGAAATCAGCCGAGTCGACGCGTTCGAGCTCTGCGGCCGCGAGCGGTGCACACAGGAGGCCCGTGAGGCAGAGAATCGCGAGAGAGCGTTGAGGTTTCATGTCGATGTTGATCCAGTCGGCTGGAAGGGAGGGAGATACGAGGGCGCGCCGAGGTCGGCGGTGCGCCCTCGCACCAAAGGAGGGGTTCGAGATCAAGGAACGCAGTTGTCGCCCTCACACCCGATCACTCGGATGCAGTCGAGGCCCTGCGCGTGCTCCACTCCTCCGAGGAAGAGGAAGTTGAGCAACGAGGCTCCGTCGGAGAGGTCGAGAAGGTCATCGCCGTTCCAGTCGAGGAGCTGCACGTTGGCCGGATCCGCGAGAGATCCGTCGCCGCAAGGCAGCGCCTGCGTCTGACCCGTGAAGAGGAAACCGAAGAGGCAGAGCGCATCGGAGAGGTCGACGACGTTGTCCTCGTTGCAATCACCCGGAAGGCGCAGAGCACCCGGAGCGATCGGCGTCGCTTCGGCCTCGTTCGAGATCTCCGACTCGTTCTCGCTCGTATCGACGGCGGTCACGACGTAGTAGTAGGTGACGCCGTTGACGACTGCATCGTCGACGTACTCGCTTGCGGCGACCAAGTCGGCGAGCTCGGCGTACGGACCACCGGCAGTCTCGGAACGAACGATGTTGTAACCGGCGAGGTCGCCTTCGACGTTGTCGTCCCAATCGAGCGAGACTTCGGTGTCGCCGGCGGTCGCCACGAGATTGATCGGAGCCGCGGGAGCGGTCACGTCTCTCGGCGTCGCGCCGGCTTCGTTCGAGTCGTCGGAGCGATTGCCTCCCGCGTCGACGGCGTTGACGACGTAGAAGTACTCGACGTTGTTCATCGCCGTGTCGTCCACGAAGCTGCTCGACTCCGAGAAGCCGATGAGATCGTACGGTCCGCCGCGTGACTCGGAGCGTGCGACGTCGTACCCGATGACATCACCGTCGGCACTGTCGTTCCACTCGAGGGAGACCTGTGCCTCGCCCGCCGTGCCGCCCCGGGTGCGCGGCGCGAGGCGCTAAAAGCCCGGCCGCACGTAGCGCCGCACGGCGGGACGGGCGAGTTCGGGAGGGAACTCGTCGTCGG
>CAYZGY010000605.1:0-5319 GCA_964478085.1 uncultured Planctomycetia bacterium | reverse complement strand
TCCAACACGGCCAGCGGAGTCTGTGCTCTGCTGTACAACAGCACGGGCAGCAGCAACACGGCCATCGGGACGAGTGCGCTGCTACAGAACATCATCGGCGGCGGCAACACCGCCAGCGGGCGTAGTGCGCTCCGCTTCAACACCAGCGGCAGCAACAACACCGGCAGCGGGCACAGTACGCTCTATCGGAACACCATCGGGAGTAACAACACGGCGAGTGGGCGCAACGCGCTCTTCAACAATCTCGACGAGAAGGGGTTCATCAACAACCTTCGGGGCAGCGCGGAGCCGCGGATTCGATACCGGGAGAAGGAGTATCAGGAGTCGCGCGCATCGATCGAGGCTCGCGTGAAGGACAAGAAGCAGCGTGAGCGAGAGATTCGGGAGCTCGACGCACGGCATCCGTCCGTGATGATCATGCGCGACATGCCGAAGCCTCGAAAGGCCTTCATCCTCGTTCGCGGTCAGTACGACGCGCCGAGCGACGAGGTGAGACCCGGTCTGCCCGCGGCGCTCTCGCCGCCAAAGAGCGCCGAGCCGACGACGCGTCGGACGCTCGCAGCCTGGCTCGTCAGCGGAGCTCACCCGCTCACCGCCCGCGTCTTCGTCAATCGCATCTGGGAGCAGATCTTCGGACTCGGCATCGTCGAGAGCTCCGAGAACTTCGGCGTGCAGGCCGACTGGCCGAGCCACCCCGAGCTGCTCGACTGGCTCGCGGTCCGGTTCGTCGAGTCGGACTGGGACATCAAGCAGCTCATCCGCTCGATCGTCACGAGCGAGACGTATCGTCAAAGCTCTGTCGTGGACGCCGCGCGGCAAGAGCGCGATCCGACGAACAAGTGGCTCAGTCGTGGGCCGCGAGTGCGACTCGCCGCCGAGCTCGTCCGCGATCAGGCGCTCGCGATCTCGGGTCTCCTCGTCGAGAAGATCGGCGGGCTCAGCGTCAAGCCGTACCAGCCCGCCGGACTCTGGGAAGAGATCGAGAAGCGTGGCAAGTTCCATCAAGACCACGGAGAGAAGCTCTACCGTCGCAGCCTCTACACGACGATTCGGCGCACGGTCGCCCCTCCCGACATGGTGCTCTTCGACATGCCGAGTCGCGAAGTCTGCACGGTCAGACGTTCGCGGACGAACACCCCGCTTCAGGCGCTCGCGCTGATGAATTCGGTGACCTACGTCGAGGCCGCGAAGAAGTTCGCCGAGCGAATGATCGTCGAGGCGCCGGGCAAGACGGCTCGCGAGCGGATCGCGTGGGGATTTCGCTGTGCTACGGCGCGACAGCCGACCGACCGAGAGCTCGGCGTTCTCCACGCGGGCTACGAGCGACGACGGGTTCGCTACCGCGAAAACGCTGCAGAGGCGAAAGCTCTTCTCGGCAGTGGCGAATCGAAAGTCTCGGAGAAGCTCGACGCCGTCGAGCTGGCGGCGTTGACGACGGTCGCGAACGTGATCCTCAATCTCGACGAGCTGATCAACCGATGAACGATCGACGGAACAGTCCTTCGCTCTCGACGGCGATTCGCCGCCGCGCGTTCTTGCAGTCCAGCGCAGGCGGGCTCGGCCTCGCTGCCCTCGGATCGCTGCTTTCGGACGATTCGGCGAACGCTTCGTCGCGACTTCTGGAGCGACCGCACCACGCGCCGAAGGCGAAGCGCGTGATCTACCTTTTCCAGTCGGGAGGTCCGTCGCAGATGGATCTCTTCGATCCGAAGCCCGAGCTCGAGAAGCACCGAGGCAAGGAGCTCCCCGCGTCTGTGCGAGGCGCGCAGCGCATCACGACGATGACGTCGACGCAGAAGTCGCTTCCTGTCGCGCCGAGCCGCTATCGTTTCTCGGCGCACGGTCACAGCGGCATCGAGATCAGCGATCAGCTTCCGAAGCTCTCGCGCGTCGTCGACGATCTTTGCCTGATTCGCTCGATGCACACGGAGGCGATCAACCACGACCCTGCGATCACGTTTTTCCAAACGGGTTTTCAGCTCGCGGGCCGACCGAGCATCGGTGCCTGGGTCTCCTACGGGCTCGGCGCGAGCAACCGCGATCTGCCGAGCTACGTCGTGCTCACATCTCGTGGAGGTTCGTCGGACGCTCAGCCTCTGTACAGCCGCCTCTGGTCGGCGGGCTTCCTCCCGACCGAGCATTCGGGAGTCAAGTTTCGGCACGGCTCTGAACCGGTGTACTACCTCTCGAATCCGAAGGGCATCGATCGAAGCTTGCGGCGAGACATGCTCGACGATCTCCGGGAGCTTAACTCGATCCAGCACGCGGTCGTCGGAGATCCCGAGATTCAGTCGCGCATCGCCCAGTACGAGATGGCGTTTCGCATGCAGGGGAGCGTCCCTGAGCTCGCGGACATCTCGAGTGAGCCGAAGAGCGTTCTCGACCTCTACGGACCGACCGTGACGAAGCGAGGATCCTTCGCGGCGAACTGTCTTCTTGCCCGTCGGCTCGCGGAGCGCGACGTGCGATTCATCCAGCTGTTCCACATGGGCTGGGATCATCACTTCGGGCTCGCGCAAAATCTTCCGCGTCAGGCACGCGAGGTCGATCACGCGACAGCGGGACTCATCACCGATCTCAAGCAGCGGGGCTTGCTCGACGATACGCTCGTCGTCTGGGGGGGCGAATTCGGTCGCACGATCTACCAGCAGGCCGAAGGCAAGCGTGCGGGGCGCGATCACCATCCCCGTTGCTTCACGACGATGCTCGCGGGTGCGGGAGTTCGCCGTGGTCACGTCCACGGGATGACCGACGAATACTGCTACAACGTCGCACGAGACCCTGTGCACGTGCATGACCTCAACGCGACGATCCTCCATCTCCTCGGGATCGATCACGAGAAGCTCGTCTTCAAGTTTCAGGGGCGTCAGTACCGGCTGACGGACGTGCATGGAAAGGTCGTCCGCGACGTCCTTTCCTGACGAGGGTTCGATCGATACCCGACCTCGACCGCGCGCGATTATTCAAAAGAATCGCGCTTTTTTCGCTGACGCAAACGTTCTGTAAACGGTCGTAACTCCGTGTCGCGTGACTGAATGCGTCGCTCCGCGGGAGCGTCTACCTGCTGTCGACAAGAGAGGGCGTCCTTTCTTGTGCCAGCCACCGCAGCCTCTGAAACGGAGCACGTGACAAATGAAGGCGAAGCTGATTCTCTCGATGGTCGGAGCGGTCGTGGGGACCGTCATCTTCGGTAGCAGCGAAGTGCGAGCGGGACACGACCACGGTGCGCGGTGTCGACGCGATCGATCGTGTACCAACATCGTCGTCCTCGAGCGAGAGCTCTGCGACTTGCGCAAGAGACTCGAAGCCGCAAGACACGACGTCGCCGAATACAGCGGGGTTCGCGAATCGATCGCGATCGAGATCGCCGACCTGAGAATGAAGCTCGGGGAATTGGTCAGATCCCGAGAACGTGTGGGCGAGCAGCGGCGTTGCGCGCAGGACCGCGTCGATCGTCAGATGGCGAGGCTGGCCACGCTCGAGCCGCGTCTGGTTCAGTTCGAGGAGGAGCTCGCCTGTCTGGTTCGGAACGCGCCTCGTCGTCGTGTCGGGAATCGAGTCGTGATGCTCGGAGATCCGCGCGCCCAGGCGATGCGACGGAGCGTTCGTCGCACCCGTCGTGAGATCGAGGATACGCGACGCGACATCCGCCGTGCAGAACGAACCGTGCAGCTGCTCTGCGACGAGTCGAAGGCGATCCATTGCGAGATCGACAGGTGTCAACGAGAGGCCGACGCGCGCTGCGCCGAGCGCCGGCGAATCGAAGACGAGATGGCCGGGGCTTCCGCTCGAGTGTGCAAGATCGAGAAGCGGATCCAGTGTGTCGAAGAGGAGCTCGCAGTCGCCCGCGCTTGGAGGCCGGCGCCTTGCCCGCCGCCACGTTCGGTCGCCTGTCCGAAGACGCCGAGGCCTGTCTGTCGCGACGATCGTCGCGCGATTCCTCCACCCGCGATCGAATGGCCGTCGCATCGCCGCGGCGGTGACCGCGGTCGGAGCTGCGGCAGCGACGGGCGACGCCGGTTGCCTCCGCGCGGCGGCTGGGGCCAAGGTCCCTCGCGTCGCGACGACGTCCACGTGCCGTCGCACGGTGGGCGTCGAGACGACGATCGCGTCCGCGGTAGAGATCGCGGCCGACCGGAGAGCGATCGCCGTGAGCGCCCCGAGGCTGGTGGGCGCGATCGCCCGCGCGACCGAGACCACGATCATCCACGCGAGGGCGGCCGTGACCGCTTGCGCGAGGGTGGACGCGAAGCTCGCAGCACGAGCACCTCACGAACTCGGCCGACGATGCGTCACCTGGGAGTCCGACCGATGAGCGAGCTCGCTCGAGTCTTCCGCCTGCGCGTCCGTTGATCTGGTCTTCCCATTCGGAAGCCCGCCACGACGCCTGCTCCCGCCGCGTTTTTGACCGCGGCGGGAGCAGGCGTCTTTCGATGGCGTCGGTGATCGCGTAGGCTCGTAGCTTCAAGTTTGGCCCTCGCGGAAAGGAGAAGCATGCCAGCGCTTCGTTCGACGGTTCTTTTGACTCTGACTCTCGCCTTCGTGAACCACGCGGACGTTCGGCTCGTCGCGGGCGACGTCGAGTGGCCGCAGTTTCGAGGGCCGAACTCAACGGGCGTCGTCGACGGGCCGGCTCCACCAGTCGAGTTCGGTCCGGGAAAGAACGAGCTCTGGCACGTCGACGTCGGCTCGGGTCACAGCTCGCCGTGCATCGCGGGGGACTCGCTCTACGTCACCTCGTTCGAGAAGGAAAAGAACGAGGTCGCCGTCGTCTGCGTCGATCGTACGAAGGGAAGGGTCCGCTGGAGGAAGCCGATCCGGGTCGATAAGCTCGAGAAGGGCCATCCGTCGTTCAATCCCGCGAGTAGCTCGCCGGCGACCGACGGCGAGCGCGTCGTCGCGTACTTCGGCTCGTATGGTCTCGTCTGCTTCGACGCGAAGGGCGAGAAGCTCTGGGAGATCCGCATGCCGCTCGCGAAGTCCTTCGGGGGCAACGCGGCGTCGCCCGCGATCTTCGGGGACCGGGTCATCCTCTATCGCGGCAACTACGTCGATCACTACCTGCTCGCGGTCGACAAGAAGACCGGCAAGGAGCTCTGGAAGGTGCCGCAGGGCGAGCCGTTCTCGGGAGAGATGGCCTGCACGGCGTGTCCGATCCTCGCGGGTGGGAAGCTCATCGTGCACACGGCACGCTCCGTCCAGGCGTTCGACATCGGGACAGGTGAGCGCCTCTGGGTGACGAAGTGCGCGACGACCGCGACGAGTACGCCACTCGTCTCGGGGAAAGAGGTCCTCGTCGCTGCGTGGAACAAGATGGGG
>CAYZGY010000604.1:0-5320 GCA_964478085.1 uncultured Planctomycetia bacterium | reverse complement strand
CGGCCGGCCTGGAGGATGGCGTCGCGCCGCGCCAGTCCGTCGCGCCAGCGCAGCGCGTCTTCGGTCGGTTCCCATTCAGGCGCCTGGTCTTGGATCGTCTCGGCGAGCCCCTCGTAGAACGCCTTCGATCGATCGGACACCTTCGCCTTGACGCCGGGGATCCAGGCTGGCGCGGCCTGACCGCTGTAGTACGTGTGGACGTGCACGAGGCAGTCCTCCCCGCGTTGTGAGATCGCGTACTGCCCCGCGGACATTTGGATGTTCACGAAGGAACCATCGCGTGGGCAGTTCTTCCAGAACTCGTAGACGTAGTAGTGCACGTCGCCGTCCCTCCCGACCTTGCTGAGAAACCAGACGTCGGTCGCTTGTTTCAGCAAGGCTGCAGGCCAGTACTCGCGGGTCATGACGTAATTCCCGTCGAGCTCGGGAATCTCCTCGAGGCACGCGTCAGGAGTCGTCGCGCCGGGAAAGAGCGCTTGAAAGGACGCAGCCGGCTCCTTCGGGAGCTTCGTGCGAAAATCGGACGCCAATATGAAGACGAGAAGGTCGACGGGAGAAACTCCGCGCACGACGAATCGCGAGCGAATCTCGACGCCTTTCGACTCGGTGGCCGTTCGCACCTCGGCCTCCTCCGCGCTGAGCTTTTCGACCCATTTCCCGGCGGTGAAGGGCTCTCGGTGAAGCGTCGTCGTCGTCTCCGGCACCGTCACGATCGGCGCTTCGAGGATGGCCGTTCGATCAGCGTCGAATTGTTCTCGGCACCAACTACTGCGCCCATCGAGGTACAAAGACCCGAATGAAAACAGGGGTTCACCCGTCAAATCGAAATGGGCAGCTTTGACGGACGGAGAACTGCTCCCGCCACCGATCTGCCCCATGATGTCCACGCCTGGATCATTCGGCTTGAAGTACAGATAACCGCCGAAGCCGACCCCACCCACCAGCAGGGGAATCGCTACGAGCATCACCTTGGGACGTTTCGCGCTCACTCTTTTCGCCTCATCGATCGTCCGAGCGGGTTGCCGGAGCAGGGACTTCTTCGAGTCGATGACCCCAGCCTCGGATTTCAGATCTTATCTGACGTTCTGACCTCACGCCAGTCGATCGCGGAACACGAGATGCGCCTTCCAAACGACCCTTTCCGGCGAATTCGACGCCGCCGCTTCCTCGCCTCGGCCGGCTCGGGGCTCGGGCTCTGCGCGCTGCCCTCGGCCCCGGCCCTCGCGCGGCCTGTCGCGCCCTCCGAGGCGATCCGCATCGGGATCATCGGCTGTGGCGAACGCGGCAGCCAACACTTGAGCGATCTTCTGACGCGCGCAAAGATGCCAGGAGCGAACCTCGAGGTCACCGGCGTCTGCGACATCTACGAGCCTCGACTCGAGTCCTCCCGTCGCCAGAGCCACGCGACCGCGCATCGCGATTACCGCGAGCTCCTCGATCGCAAGGACGTCGACGCGGTCGTCATCGCGACGCCCGATCACTGGCACGCGCGCATGTGCCTCGACGCGATCGCCACCGGCAAGGACGTCTACTGCGAGAAGCCCTGGACACGCACCGTCGAGGAAGCGAAGGCGTGCTACCACGCCGCCATCAAGAGCGACCGCATATGCCAAATCGGTTCGCAGCACACGGCCCTCGGCGCATACTGGACGGCGCGCGAAGCGATCGCGGCCGGCAAGATCGGCCAGGTCGTCTGGAGTCAGTCGAGCTACAGTCGCAACTCGCGCGGTGGAGAGTGGAACTACCCGATCGACGACGAGTGCAGCGAGCGCAATCTCGACTGGGAAGCGTTCCTCGGCTCCGCGCCGAAGACGGTGTTCAATCGCGAGCACTTCTTCCGCTTCCGCAAGTACTGGGCGTACTCGGGCGGCATCGCGACAGACCTCCACTACCACAAGCTCGCCGCCCTCCTCATCGCGCTCGGTGGCGGCTTTCCCCTCCGCGTCACGTCCGCCGGCGGCACGTGGGTCCATCGAGACGAGGGACACGGCTCGCCGCGCGAGGTTCCGGATACGTTCTTCACGTGCATCGACTACGTTGCGAAGCACAGTGTCGTGCTCGCCTCGTCGATGGCCAACCGCGACGCTCTTCCCGACGTGATCCGCGGACACAAGGCGACACTGCGATTCGGCTCCTCGGTGATCATCCGACCCGAGAGCGATTACCTGGACGACTTCCGCGACGAGAACCACGGCCGCACGCAGCTGCGCCTCTCGCCGAAGCCTCGCGACGAGCACATGAGCAACTTCCTCGCTTGCGTCCGCTCGCGACGAAGCGAGGGCCTCAACTGCGGCCCACTCCTCGGGTATCAGACGATGGTCGCGATCGGCATGAGCGTCGAGGCGTACCGCCAGAACAAGGTCCTCGTGTGGGACCCGGGTTTGGAGGTCGTAAAAACCGCTTGAGCGTCCCCGGTCCGAGCCAGCTGTGCTGGTTGGGGTGAATCGATCGAACGCAGCTCGATTGAGTTGCCATGCGCTGGACGCGCTCGACGATGCGCATGAACTGGATGCTGAGGGCGATTCTGATGCCGAGGGTCGGCGGATGTCGAGAATGACGTCACGACGCGGCGATGCGCCGCGTGGCTCGATCTCCGCGTCGACCCGGGGGGAACGGGGTCGGCGCTACGCTCGAGCTCGTTTTTGGAGGCTGGTAGGGTCGAGTTCTTGGTAGAGGGGGCTTCCCGAAAGCCCCCTTAGAAATCAGCGACGTCTATTCGCCTTCGCGACCTGATCCTTGTGCCACTGCTTGATCTTCTCGATCTGCTTCGAGCGGACGCTCGAAGATCCCTCCGCCGTAAAGGTCGGCGGGAAGCCGATGAAGAACGACTTGAAGTTGTTGTAGGCACTCGTACGAATCGCGGGTTCGCTGCTCTCGAGGTCTTCGAGGAAGAGCGGAATCGCCTCGCGAGCGTTGCACTGGACGAGCGCCCACATGATCGTCTGCTTGAGCGAGACGCTCTTCGACGTGCTCTTGTAGTACTTGATGAGGTCCGGGATGTTCTTCTTCGACTTCTTCTCGCCGATCAGGCGGACGCGCTCCCAGCGGCGGTGCCACTTGAGGTAGCTCTCCCACTCCTTGTATTCGGAGCCCGTGATGTTGACGAGGTACTTCTCGATCATCGATCGCGCGCTCTTGCTGCGAATCGAGTCGCGGATTTTCGCCATCTCGGGGATCAGCTCGCCCTTCCACTCGGGCGGGTAGGCCTTGACGATGCTCTCGAGGAACTTGATCAGCTTCGCCGAAGGACGCAGGCGAATCTGACGCATGAGCGACGGGTAGTGCACCGACGTCTTGATGACGGGCACGTAGACCCAGCTGCGATCGTTCGGATCCTTGTTGCCGCCCTTACCCGAGACGATGATCCGGCTCTGCGGCGTCTTCGTGATCAGCGAGCTCGCGCGGTTGAGGATCAGCAGCGCAAACGAGGTCGCCACGCGCGGGTGGCCCTTCTCGCCGTGCGCGTTACCGCCGGCCCAGCTGCCATCACCGGCCTGCGCCCCGACGAGGTGCGACGAGAGGTCCTCGTACCAGTCCTTGTCGTTGAACAGCTTGACAGAGCCGAGATCGCCGACCTTCTCGAGGCTGTACATTCCGTAGAAGCTGTTGACCGGGTTCCACGAGCCCATCAGCCAGCCGTAGCCGTCGCGGATCGACTTGTTGAGAGCATTCTTCTGATCCGGCGTCAAGCGCTTCGCGATGTTCTCGCGGACGAGGATGAGCGAGGAGAGTCCCGCGCACGTCATGTTCCACGTCGCGCCGCCCTTGTTCTGGTAGTCCCAGCCGCGACGGAAGACTTCGATTCCCTCGAGGCCGGTCTCGGGATTCTCGGGCTCGACGACGACCGTCTTCCCCTTCGACTTGCGACCGGACTTCTTGCCCGACGACTTCTTCTCTTTCTCTTTCTTCTTGTCACCGCTGATCAGCTTGACGCGATCGTTCCACTCCTCCTTGTCGGAGGGCTTCCTCAGCGTGATGCGATCTTCCGTCTTGGCGCCGCTCTTCATCTGGCCCTTGACGTAGAGATCCATGATCTTGAGCCAGACCTCCTTGTCGATCGCGACGCTGCGCTTCGCACCGGCGCCGAGGGCAAGGACGGCGAACTGCGTGTTCGAGTTGTCGAAGTTGTTCCCGTTCGCCGCACCGTAGTGGAAACCTCCGGCCGGGTTCTGCAGTCGCGCGAGGTTGTTCACGGCCTTGTCCAAGTAGCCGCGGTACTCCTTGCCGATGCGCGGATCGTCACGAAACCTCTTGCGGATCTTCGCAGGCGCGAGCATGAGGATGTCCTGCTCGATCTGCGAGATCGCCGCGTCGAGCGCGAAGATGTAGCACGAGAGCGTGTAGACAGGCTGCTTGCCCGGAACGCTGCTGTGGAGGTACGCGAAGTTCTTCTTGATCAGCGGATCGTTGACGCTGACGCCCGCGACCAGGAGCGCGTAGGTCTCAAGCGCGACCTGGCCCTGGTGATACGCGTCGGTCTGCGATCCTCGGACCTGAGCCTTGAGGTAGGCCATTCCGGCATCGATCGAGTCGGCGATCTCTTCCTCACTCGCGGCGTGCGAGCGCTGTGGTGCGGTGACGACCGATACGACCAAGGTGAAGACACTGAGCAGACAGACCGTTCCCGTCAGTCGAGTTGTCGTCAGACGACTCCGCTGTGCACGCATGTTCGCTAGCTCCCGCGCGAGAAGAGTGAGACCCGCGGATGTAAGTTCCTTTGGTCGGAGGGCTTGAGCCCCTCCGTCTTGCTTCATGACCGTTCATTGTAGAGGTCCGAAAAGCCATGTCCAGAAACGAAAACGTCGGCATCGGTGCCGAAAAACCTGAGCGAGAATCGGGACGTCTCCGGGTCGTATTGACCCCCCTCCGGCCCTCTCCTACAATGCTCCCCCGACTCGAACGTACGTCCAATCCACGGAGCGAATTATGGCGACTGCTCAGAACCCGGCATCCGGTCTGCCCCGACGTTTTTTTCTCCTCTTGACATCGCTTCTGGCCCTCTTCGTGAGCTCCGTGGCCTTGCCTGGATGCGGGGATTCCGGCGGTGACGACGGCAAACCCGTCGTCCGCATCCTCGTCGTCCCGAAGGGCACGACCCACGAGTTCTGGAAGATGATCGAGGCCGGTGTCCGCAAGGCCGAAGCCGAGATCAACGAGAAGGGCGACATCCGGCTCGAGGCGATTTGGAAGGGCCCGCTCAAAGAGGACGACACGCAGGACCAGGTCGAGCTCGTCAAGACGTTCCTCAATCGGAACGTCAAGGGCATGGTGATCGCGCCGCTCGACAAGACCGCCCTGGCTCTGTCGGTCGCCGAGTGGA
>CAYZGY010000603.1:0-5330 GCA_964478085.1 uncultured Planctomycetia bacterium | reverse complement strand
CCGTCGACGTTGCTCGGCCTGTTCCGCGATTTCGTCGAGCCCGTGCACGCGAGCGTCGACGAGAGAAGGCCGATCAGGATCAAGCTATGAGCGCGCATCACACGCCTCCTCTTTCGGAAGATTGACGCTTTCCGAAGCGAAGAAAGAGAACGGGAACGACGACCATGTTGAGAAACGTCGCGCTGAACAAGCCGAAGAGGATCACGATCGCCATCGGTGTCTGAATCTCGTTGCCAGGAGTGCCCTGCGACAGCGCGAGCGGTACGAGCGCGAGCGCGGTGCCGAGGGCGGTCATCAGGATCGGCAAGAGCCGCTCGACCGAGCCCCTCTGGACGGCCTCGCGGAAATCATCGACGCCCTCCTCGCGTTGGAGGTGCCTTACGTGCGAGACGAGCATGATGCCGTTGCGCGTCGCGATGCCGAAGACCGTGATGAACCCGATCATCGAGGCGACCGAGAGAACACCACCGCTGACGAAGACCCCTGCGACCGCGCCGATGAGCGCGAGCGGGAGGTTCGCCATGATGAAGAACGCGTCGCGCAGCGAGTGAAACGCGAGGTGGAGCAGGAACGCGATTCCGGCGATGACCACGACGCCGAGCAGGAGAAGTACGCGATTGGCAGCGGCCGCGCTCTCGAACTGGCCGCCGTACTCGACGCGGTACTCGGAGCGTGGTGCGAGGAACGGATCGACGCGCGCACGAATTTCCTCGACGACGTCGGAGATCGCCCGCCCCGAGACGTTGGCTTGCACGACGATCTTCCTCTCGACTTGCTCTCGAATGACCGTGTTGGGTCCTTTGTCGCGGACGACATCGGCGACGGCTCCGAGCGGGATCTTCGCTCCCGAGATCGAGTCGAGCGGGATTCGCTCGGCTCCGTCGACTCCGAAGGGATCGTCTCCCTCGAGGCGAACGACGAGATCGAACGATGACTCGTCTTCGAAGATGCTCGAGACCTCGAGGCCGTCGAAAGCCGCTTCGAGCGTATGCGAGACGTCTTCGACCCGCAGACCGTGACGTGCCATCTCCTCGCGTCGGTAGCGGACCGAGAGTATCGGGATGTCGGTCTGTTGCTCGACCGAGAGGTCGACGACGCCAGCGACGGACTGAATCCTCGCGCGAACCTCCTCCCCGATGTTCCTCAGCTCGTAGAGATCCGGCCCGAAGACCTTGACCGCGAGATTCGCGCGCGTGCCCGAGAGCATGTGGTCGATGCGGTGCGAGATCGGCTGACCGACGATGACGTCTACGCCCGGTACGCGGGCAAGGTCTTCGCGCAGCGCTGAGAGGAACTCGGCCTTCGATCGATCTCCAGGGCGGAGAGTCACCTCGATCTCCGTGCTGTTGACCCCGGCCGCGTGCTCGTCCATCTCCCCGCGGCCGGTACGACGGCAGGTCGAGACGACTTCGGGGTGCTCGAGGAGGATGTTTTCCGCGAGACCTGCGAGCTTGTCGGACTCGGGAAGCGAGATACCGGGGACCGTCGTGACGTTGATGGTGAGCGATCCCTCGTTGAAGTCGGGAAGAAACGCGCGGCCTACGAGCGCGATCGCGATCGCTGCTGCGACGAGGAGCGCCAGCGTCGGGAGCAGCACGGTCTTCGGTCGATCGAGGATTCTCTCGAGAGCACGCCCGTAGAGATCGCGGATCTTGCGCGCCAAGCGCGGCTCCCGCGCCTCCTGAATGCTCCGGCTGCGGGGGAGCAGCACGAGGCAGAGCGCCGGCGTGATCGTGAGGGCGACGATCAGGGACGCGAACAGCGAGACGACGTAAGCCGTGCCGAGCGGCTTGAGAAGGCGTCCTTCGACACCGGGCAGAAAGAAGACCGGCACGAAGACGAGCATGACGATCAACGTCGCGAAGGCGATCGAGTTGCGGATCTCCTTGCTCGCCTCGAAGACGACGCGGATGGCGGATCGTTGCTCGGTCTCGGGGAGCAGCGAGTTTTGGCGCAGGCGGCGCATGACGTTTTCTACGTCGATGACGGCGTCGTCGACGAGCGCACCGATCGCGATCGCCATTCCACCGAGGGTCATCGTGTTGATCGATCCGCCGAAGTGCTCGAGCGTCAGCACGGCAGCGACGAGCGAGAGCGGAATCGCCGTGAGGGTAATGAAGGTCGCGCGAGCGTTCGCGAGGAAGAGGATCATGATGAGGATGACGAGGATGCCACCATCTCGAAGCGCGTGAAGGACGTTTCGCACAGCGACCTCGATGAAGTCGCTCTGGCGAAAAGTGTTTCGTTCGAGGCTCGCGCCTGGGGGAAGGTCCTCTTCTAGCTCATCGAGGACCGCATCGATGCGACGAGTCAGCTCGAGCGTGTTCGCCTCGGGCTGCTTCTGGACCGAGATCACGACGGCGGATGTTCCGCGGACAGCGGCGACGCCGCGTTTCGGCGCGACGCTGATCTCGACCCTTCCGAGGTCGCGTACGAGGACCGGAATCGTTCCGTCGGTACGCACGACGACGTTTCCGATGTCCTCGAGGCCGAGGAATCGACCGCGTCCCGCGATGATGTACTCCGACCCGGCCCGGTTCGCGAAGCCCGCGGCCGCGTTCTCGTTGTCGGTCTTCAGCGCTTCGGCGACCGCGTGAACGGAGACTCCGTAGCTCTGCAGCTTTGCCGGGGAGAGCGTCACGCGGTACTGCTTGGCGTCGCCACCTATGACGGTCGCCTGGGCGACGCCGGGGATGGCGAGCAGTCGCCGCCGCAGTCGGGTGTCTGCGAACGATCGCACCTCGAGCGGGTCTGCAGTCCCGGGCACGACGGCGAGGAAGAGGATCTCGCCCATGATCGACGTCATCGGCGCGATGACGGGCGTCGCTTCCTCAGGAAGCTCGGCTGCGACGATCGCGAGTCGTTCCGTGATGCCTCTCCGAGCGTCGGTCGGGTCGGCGTTCCAATCGAACTCGGCGTAGATCACCGCGAAGCCGATGGATGTCGAGGAGCGTACTCGTCGCACTCCTGGAGCACCGTTGATAGCCGCCTCGATCTGGCGCGTGACCTGGCTCTCCATGTCGGTCGGAGCGAGTCCATGACCGTCGCAGAGAATCGTCACCGTCGGCGCCGTCAGATCCGGAAAGACGTCGACCGGGAGGCGGACGGCCGCCCAAGTGCCGTAGGCGCAGAGAACCGACGCGGATACCAGGACCCAGTTGCGGTTGTTGAGCGACCAGCGAATCAATTGATCCATCATGGTGATTCGCGGCCTCAGTGCGTGTGCGCCGGGATGGCGGTCGAGAGCGACGCGAGGCGGATCGACCAGGCGTCCGTCGCCGCGACGCGTTCGCCCGTACTGATTCCGCCGAGGACTTGGACGAAGCCGCGATCTCGGACACCGAGCGCCGGAAATCGCTTCTCGAAGGTCTCGCCACTCACCTGAACGAAGACCGCGTCGCGGCCGTCTTCGTCGACGATCGCCGAGATCGGAATCGAGAGCACGTCGCTCGCAGGTCGAGTCTCGATGAACACCTTCACCGCCGAGCCGACGCGCAGTTGCCCGTCCTGGTTTCTCGTCTCGTAAAAGATCGAAACCGTACGCGAGGCCTCGTCGACCTCGAGCGCGGTGTGACGGTGAGCGAGATCGAGACGGAGCGGTGAGACGTTCGTGTCTCGGGCGTTCGCGAGCTCGAGGTACGCCGTCGGCGCGTCAGCCAATCCTCTGGCATCGTGCTCCGGAATCTGTGCCTCGACCCAGACGGTCGACGCATCGAGAACGACGAAGAGGTCGTCCGCCGGCGTGACTCGAGCACCGGGGGAGGCGTCTGCTCGTACGACGACTCCCGTGATCGGCGCACGGAGCTCCCAAGGACGGCTCGCCGTTTCATCGCCTTCGCGCGAATCGCCCGCGGCCCGACCCTTTCGAGCGACGTCGAGTGCCTCGCGGTATCGCTCGCGGATCCGTGCAGCCGCTGCGAGCGTCGACTTTGCAGATTCGAGGTCGAACTCGGACTCTTCGACCTTGCGCGTCGCCGTCGCATTCGTCGAGGCGAGGCGCTTGGTGCGGGCCAGGCGACTCTCGGCCAGCTCGACGGACTGCCGCGCGCGAATCTCTTGAGCTTCCGACTCGGCCGCGCGAACCTCGAGCTCGACGTACTCCGTGGTGGCGAGCGACGGCTCGACGATCGCCAAGACTTGACCCGCCTCGACACGATCGCCGACCTCGACGATCTTCTCCGCGCCTCCTTCGACGAGGCGCCCCGCGAACGGTGAGGAGATCGGTACTCGACGGCCCCGCTTCGCGTGGACGCGAGCCGGAACTGTGCGGCGGGCGACCAGGCTCTTCGTTTCGGCGGCCACGGTTCGCATCGAGAGCGTCCACTGCTGCTCCTTGAGGAAAGAGACCCCGTCGGGATCATCGGGCGCGTCGGCGGTGTCGGCGGCTTCCTGATTCTCGAAGACGCGTACGATTCCGATCGGAACGTCGGTGACTCGATCCCCTTCGGGAATCTCGAGTCGAAGACGCCACTCCCCGGTCGACGGGAAGCGGAGCGTCGGCAGGTAGATCCCCGCTCGGCGTGGGCGCGGCTCCTCGTGGCGAATCACGTCGCCGTTCGAGGGCTCGAGCACGAACGTGACGGGGCCCTCGGTGCGAGGCGTACCCGTGTCGGTGCGCGAGACGTGCGTGATGAGCTCGACGTCCGTATCGACGACGACGAACTCGTGCTCGAGGAAGATCTCGTAGCCCTTCTCCCAGACGGTGATCACCGCCGTGTTCGTTTCGGGCTCGTCGTGTTCCTCTTCGGCCGCGTGGGGGGAACCGTGACCGTGGCTGTGTCCATGGCTGTGTCCATGGCTGTGTCCATGGCTACCGTGATCTTCGCCACAGCCGACGGCGCCAAACGCGATCGTAGCCGTGACGATGACGTGGCAGAGGCCGATGCTTCGTGCAGCGAGCATGCGCTCCGTCTCCGTATCTCGAGATCGAAACAGACTCCGGCGCTCTCGCCGCGAAAGCGGACGGGAGCGTTCCTGAATGCGAGCGTGAAATTGTCGATCAGAGAGCCGGAGGGGCTCGTGCGGATCTCGGAGCTGCCGCGGAGATGCGGAGTGGGGAGAGGTTCTCGAGCGTGATTCGCTCGTGGGTCGGTGAGAGCCCGCCGCTGCCGAGGTAGTAGAAGTGCTGCGGCGCGGAGGCTACCGAACGGGGAAAGCTGGACGAGGTGAGGTGGTCGGAATCCGGATGCGAGTGTCCGTGCGTGCTTCCTGGCGACCAAGCGTGTATCGCTCGCTCGTCGGACTCGGTCGAATCGTCACCGGGGCCGTGGTGATGGTGATCGTGATCGTGATCGTGATCGTGATCGTGATCGTGATCGTGATCGTGATCG
>CAYZGY010000602.1:0-5334 GCA_964478085.1 uncultured Planctomycetia bacterium | reverse complement strand
CGTAACACCGACGTTCCGAATCTCCGCGCGCACTTCGTGAAGGAGTTCACAAGTGGGCGGGGTCGTTCTTCGTGAATCGATTCACGAAGTAGGGAGGGCTATCAGTATTTGACGGTCTTCCGCAACGCCGCAAGCAGGTCGTCTTGCGACGGGAGCGTCCCGCTCGCGAGGTCTTCGGCGTAGCCGACCGGTGTGTCGAGCGAGCCGATGCGACCGACCGGAGCGTCCAGCTGCTCGAAGAGCTCGTCCGCCGCACGCGCGGCGATCTCCGCACCGAAACCGAAGGACCGGTTCTCTTCGTACGCGACGACGAGACGTCCCGTCCTCTCGACCGACGCGGCGATCGCGTCCCAGTCGTAAGGAACGAGCGACCGCAGATCGATGACCTCCACCTGGATTCCCTCATCGGCGAGGGCCTCGGCGGCCTCGAGCGACCTTTCGACGAGCGCGCCGTAGGTCACGAGCGTCACGTCATCGCCCTCGCGAGCCGTGCGAGCCTTTCCGAGCGGGATCACGTAGTCGGGCCCCGGCAGAGGCGCCGAAGCGTACTTCTGTCGATAGAGGTGTTTGTGCTCGAGGAAGAGAACGGGGTCGCCCGAACGGATCGACGCGCGCAGAAGGCCGCTCGCGTCCTGCGCGTTCGACGGCATGACGACGCGCAATCCCGGGCAATGGCAGAAGATCGCCTCGCCCGACTGGCTGTGGTACATCGCGCCACCGCGAATGTAGCCTCCGATCGGCGCACGGATGACGAGCGGACACGAGAAGGCGTTGTTCGAACGCCACCGCATCATCGCCACCTCGTTGCGGATCTGATTCATCGCGGGCCAGATGTAATCGAAGAACTGGATCTCGACGACGGGACGCAGTCCGCGAGCCGCCATACCGACGGCGCGACCGACGATCGACGCTTCCGCGAGCTGCGAGTTGAACACGCGGTGCGAGCCATGCCCGCGCTGGAGCTCGGCCGTCGCCTTGAACACGCCGCCTTTACCCGCGACCTCGTCGAGCTGATCCACGCGAGAGCAGTCGGCGATGTCCTCGCCGAAGACGACGATGCGCGCGTCACGCTCCATCTCCGTCGAGAGCGTGCGGTTGATCGCCGTGACGAGATTGACCGCCGCGTCGGGATCGGACGCCGCCACGGCCGTCTCGTGCGTGGTGACGGTGCGCGGATTGAAGAGGTAGCGCTCGGCAGTCTCGACAGCAGGCTCGACCTCCTCGAGGACGACGTCGGCGGCTGCTTGAAAGCGCGCCTTCGCCTCCCGGTGGATCTCGTCGATCTCCCGAGCGCTGAGGATGCTCTCGGAGATCATCAAAGAGCGAATTCGCTCGAGCGGGTCCTTCGATCGGTCGAGCGTCTTCTCGTGCTCGGTTCGATAGACCGAATCATCGTCCGAATCGGAGTGCGCGCTCAGCCTCACGACGCGCGCGTGCGCGACCGCGGGTCCCTTGCCCGAACGACAGTGGTCGATGGCGAGCGAGAGCGCTTCGTGCGTCTCGACGACATCCGTCCCGTCGAACGCGACGGAGAGGAGATCGGGGAAGCCGCTCAGAAGTCGCGAGATGCTGCCGCCCGGAGTCTGCTCCTCGACAGGCACGGAAATCGCGTACTCGTTGTCCTGGATGACGAAGAGAACGGGGAGGCGCTTGAGGCACGCCGCGCTGACGGCCTCGAAGAACTCGCCTTCGCTCGTCGCACCTTCTCCGGACGAGACGTAGACGACCTCGCCGTCGCTGATCTCGGGAAGATCGACCGACGTGTCGGTCTCGCCGTCCGCGCGACTCTCCCGCGCGATCTGCCCGGCTTCGGCTGTGCCAACGGCTTGGAGAAACTGCGTTCCCGTCGGACTCGACTGACTGACGATATGAAGTTCCGGCGACGCGAAGTGATTCGGCATCTGCCGACCACCCGAGCTCGGGTCGGTCTCCTTTCCGAGCCCTTGCCGGAGGAGATCCTCGGGGCTCATTCCGAGCGTCAGCGCGAAGGTTCGATCTCGGTAGTACGGGTAGAACCAATCGCGCTTCGCGTCCAGCAAGTGAGCGGCGACCGCTTGCACGGCCTCGTGCCCCGCACAGCTGACCTGGAAGAGCATGCGTCCTTGTCGGCGCAGCTTGATCTCGAGGTCGTCGAGCTCGCGAGCAAAAACGATGGCGCGGTGGATCGCGACAAGATCGTCCTCGCTCGGCAGACTGGACTCCGTCGCGGAGCCACGCGCGAGGTCGGCACGCGCCGAACCGGTACGGGTCTCGTTGGCGCGCTCCGTCAGAATCGGATTGTGAGTTTTCATCACCATGACGTCTCGCCTCCTCTCAACCCCCTCGGCCGAGTGTTCGCACCGAGAGGTGCGGACGTTCTGCGGAGATCATAAGGTCGACTGCTGCCTCTCGCAACCTGGTCGAATCCCCTGTTCGAGCTCTTATCGGAACTACGGGCCCGATGCGGACTTCGGGAAGCCCCCGAAATCGGCGGCAAGGATCACGCCTAAAATTAGTGAAGCTAATAGGTTTCACGTCTGAAAGAACAGCGCGTAATGACCCACTCTCGGAGAATCGAGGCAGGATCAGTCGTGTCCCCAGAGCCCGGTCGAGAAGTAGCGCTCGCCGAGATCGCTGAAGACCGTGACGACGACTCCCTCGTCGATGCGCTCGACGACCCGCTCGACGACCTTCATGTACGCACCCGACGATTGACCGACGAAGAAGCCGATTTTCGCGAGCTTCTGGCACATCTCGTAGGCGTCCTCGATCGAAACCCCGACATGCTGGTCAGGGACGGAGTCGTCGAAGATGTCGGGGACGATGTCGTCCTCGGTCTCCATCGGCTTGAGACCCTCGATACCGGGGAACGCATCGGGCACGGCCATCGTGATCTCGATGCCTGGGATCTCCTCCTTGAGGCGACGACCACAACCCGTGATCGTCCCCCCCGTGCCGACGGCACCGACGAAGTGAGTGATGCGACGGTCCGTCTGCTCGAGGATCTCCGCGGCCGTCGTGTGGTAGTGCGCTTTCCAGTTGTTCTCGTTCGAGTACTGGTCGCAGAAAAAATATTTATCGGGGTTCGCATCGGCCTGCCGATGGACCTCTCGGAGCGCTTCGTCGTACCCCTCGACGGCATCGGTGAACTCGAGCTCGGCGCCGTGCGCGAGGATGCGGCGCTTGCGTTCGCGTGAGGCGTTCTCCGGAACGACGAGCTTGACCTTGTGCCCGAGCGCCTTGCCGATCATCGCGTAGGCGATGCCCGCGTTGCCCGAGCTCGAGTCGAGCACGGTCTTCTCCGTCGTAAGCTCGCCGTCGAGAATCGCCTGACAGAGCATCCACATGACCGGGCGATCCTTGATCGAGCCGCCCGGGTTGAAGTACTCGATCTTCGCGTACACCTCGACGCCGGGCTTCTGAACCTCGGGCAGGTCGATGCGGACGAGAGGAGTATTGCCGATCAGACGAAGCGCGGGGCACCGCTCGAGGAGCGGCTGGAAGCTATCGGGGAGGTGCGACACGATGGATTAGACGCCGCAAAAATGTTCGTAGTCGATGTAGCCCGGGAAGTCACCATTCCCGCTGCAGTACTTGCAGCTCTCGTCGGCGCGAATCTTGAGCTCGCGGAAACGCGCTTCGAGCGCGTCGTAGGTCAAGAGACGGCCGGTCAGGAGATCACCCTTACCGAGGATGATCTTGACCACCTCGATCGCCTCGAGCACTCCGATGACACCCGGTAGAACGCCGAGAACACCCGCTTCCGCGCACGACGGCGCCATCTCGGGCGGCGGTGGCTCGGGAAAGAGGCAGCGGTAGCACGGGCCCTTGCCCGGCCAGAAGACCGTCACCTGCCCCTCGAAGCGGTAGATGCTTCCGTGGACGTTCGGGATGCCGTGCTTGCAGCAGGCGTCGTTGACGAGGTAGCGCGTCGGGAAGTTGTCGCATCCGTCGAGAACGACGTCGTAGTCCGAGAGGATCGTGTCGACGTTCTCGCTGTAGATGCGCTCGTTGTACGTGTTGACCGTGATGTCCGGGTTGAGCCCGAGGAGCGTCTCCTTGGCCGACTCCGTCTTGAGCACGCCGACGCGGTCGTCGGTGTGGACGATCTGACGCTGGAGATTGCTGCGGTCGACGACGTCGTAGTCGACGAGGCCGAGCGTGCCGATCCCGGCAGCGGCAAGATAGTACGAGGCGGGCGATCCGAGGCCACCGGCGCCGATGCAGAGCACCTTCGCCTTCTTCATCCTCAGCTGGCCTTCTTCGCCGACCTCATCGATCGTCACGTGGCGCGCGTAACGCTCACGCTCCGACTCGCTGAGGACCTCGGGGACGTCGAAATCGTGACCGTTCTGCTTCCAGCGGCTGAAGCCCCCCTTCATCGAGGTGACATTCGTATAGCCGAGCGTACGGAGCGTGTCCGCTGCGAAGAGGGAACGCACGCCGCCGGCACAGTACGCGATGATCGGCTCGTCGCGCTTCCGGATCTTCTTCCCGGCCTGCATCTCGAGGAACCCGCGCGGCAGATGGATCGCGCCGGGGAGGTGTCCCTGGCGATATTCATCGCTCTCGCGCACGTCGACGACGGTCGGCGTCTCACCGTTCGATGCGCCGAGGATTTCGGCGACCTCTTCGGGGGACTTCTCCGGGATGCTCTCTCGGTGCGAAGCGAGGAGATCGTCGTAACTCTTCGCGGACATGTTGTTCTCTTTCTGCGCTTAGACGGAACCGCCGGCGATCGCAGGCACGATCGAAATCTCGTCGCCGTCGTTGAGCGCCGTAGCCAGGCCGTCACCGTGGCGAACGTCGTCGCCGTTGACGAACACGTTGATGAAGCGGCGGATCTCACCCGCGTCGTCGAGGATCTTCGGGCCGATCCCTGGGAACGACGACTCGGCGCTCTGGAGCGCATCGGACAGAGTCCCGCCCTCGACCGAGATCGTCGCCTGACTGTCCGTGAACTTACGAAGCGGGGTGGGAATTCGAATCTCGACCGCCATGTCGGGTCTCCAAATCAGCGAATCGTCTGGGTTTGGGAAGTCGGCGGGGCCGCGAAAAGGCACGGCTCGAAACCGCTCGATAGGGAACATATCGGCGGTCCGGCCCCGTCAAGACACAAGGATCCCAGTATATCGATGGGCGAAACGAATTCAACAGAGCGTAAGCACTTCTGAATAAGCGACTTGCGCCGAATTCGCCGCGGTCACCAAGGGGAAAATCCCGCCTGTGGGATTCAGCGGAAGTCGGACTTCTTCTGCGGTGCGGGTTTCGAGCTTCCAGCACCCTGCTTCGCTCCAGAGCCCTGCTTCGCTCCAGAGCCCTGCTTCGCTCCAGAGCCCTGCTTCGCTCCAGAGC
>CAYZGY010000601.1:879-5337 GCA_964478085.1 uncultured Planctomycetia bacterium | reverse complement strand
CCGCTGGGGGGGGGGGGCCCGCGCGCCCCCCCGCGGCCCCCCGTTTGGGGGGGCCCACGGTTTGGGGGGGCCCCTACCCCCCCCAAACGACGTTTACGGGCCGCCTTTTTGGCGGCCTTTTTTTTGCTCTTCGCCGGCGCTTTCTTAGCGGCTGTCTTCTTCTTCTTCTTCTTCTTGGCGGGCGCCTTCTTGGCGGGCGCCTTCTTCTTCGCCGTCGCCGGTTCCGGGGCGGCGGCGGCGGCGGCGCCCGCCCCCGCCGTCATCAGCTCCTGGAACTGCTGCAGGAAGCTCGGCTTCGGGTTCTCGACGCGAGCGTTCTTGACGACGAAGTGCGCCAGTCGGATCGTCTCCATCGAGACCTCGGGCAGCGCCTTGGCAAGCTCGAAGACGATCGAAGGGCCGTTGCGGAGCGTCTCGAGGAACTCGGCCTCCTCGGCGGTGACCTCGAGGGCGCGGCTCGACTCGGGGTCGACCTCGCGGTCGATCAGGCGCTGGCGGTACGCGAAGCCCTGGTAGGGGTAGGGGAGCGACTCGTCGAGCAGGTACTCCATCGTCACGCCGAGCTGCTCGGCGATACGACAGATGATGTTGGCGCGAGGCGAGTTGATCCCGGCCTCGATCTTCGAGAGGGCGCTCGGGGTGATGCTGCACAGCCGATCGAGCGATCGTGACGAAGGTTGAGGATCTTTCGGCCCGTACGCATTCTCCTGATACTCCTGATCTTCCTGATCTTCCTGATCTTCCTCCGCTCTCTCCGGGGCGGAGCTCTCGGCCTGACTTCGTGGTCGAAAGGTCGAGCCTGTGGACGGTCTCCTGCGCTGACTCTGGTCCTCTCCCAGAGATTCAGAGGTCCTCACGCGCAGGCGCACGATCGGGAGCACAGGATTCGATTTCGTCGTTTGGGGGAGCTTTCGAGCGACCCGCGCGGGCGTCGAAAGCGATTTCGATTCTAACCGCCTCGAAATTGAACAAAAGATATTAATGTCAATCGAGGCCGAAAGTTGACGCCGCGAACCTTTACGCGTTTTGGACGGTTCGTGGGATTCGTCACCCGGTCTCTGCCCCTCAATCACGCGCCTTGGATGGGCGATGACACTCTGGCCGGCATCGAATACTATTGCGACCTCTTTTCACGTTGTTATTCGGATTTGTTCGGGAAATATTTCGCGGTCCGGGCGTGCCTCGATGAACGATCTTGACCCTCCTCAGTCAGCCGAATCCGACGGGCGGACGATCGCGCGCGATCTCTCCGTGCTCCAGAGCGACGTGGACGGGCGGCCGGCGAGCGTAGTTCTCGCTGAAATCGCCCGCGCGCTCGAGGCGGCGAGCGAGGTCTGGATGACGGCTCACATCCGGCCCGATGGCGACGCTTTCGGGAGCGAGGTGGCGCTCGCGCTCGGCCTTCAGGCGCTCGGCAAGACGGTTCGAGTCTTCAACGACACCGCGCCGCCCGGGGCCTTCCGCGGGCTGCTTCCTGCGGGCCTCGTCGAGGTCATCGATCCGGCCCAGAGCGTCGCGGGTGGATCCGGAGCCGCGAGCGCCGCCGGGATCGACGCCGCGAGCGCGACGGCCGATACCTGTGTGCTGCTCGACACGAGCGAGGTCGAGCGGGCCGGTCCGATGGCGCCACTCTTCCGCGAGTCTCGCTTCGTTCGCATCGTGATCGACCATCACCTCGTGCGAGGCGCGTACCCCTACGACCATCACCTCGTTGTCCAGCAGGCTCCGGCGACAGGATGCCTCGTCCTCGCGCTTCTCGATGAGCTCGGTGTGACGATCGACCGCGCGGTCGCGACGGCACTGTGGCTGGCGATCACGTCGGACACCGGCTGGTTCCGATTCGCGAATACGACTCCCTTCGCTCTCCACTGCGCGGCTCGACTCGTCGAGTGCGGGCTCGAGCCGGAGAAGCTCTTTGCGCAGATCTACGGCTCGTACCGGATCGCTCGGACGCGCGCCGTCGGCGACTTGCTTCAGGGGATCGAGGAGGAGCTCGACGGCCGGCTCGTACTCACGGTGATCCGACCGTCCCTGCTCGGGGAGCACGGTGTCCAGCTCGACGAGCTGGACGGCGTCATCGACCACCTCAAGTCGATCCGCGGCGCCGAGGTCGTGGCGGTCATCACCGAGATCGATACGAAGCGTTACAAGATCAGCCTGCGCGCGGTCCGCGACGTCAGCGTCGAGGCGATCGCGCGCGACTTCCAAGGCGGCGGCCACGCCAAGGCGGCAGGCTGCCGATTCGAAGGGACCCTCGAGCAGCTCCGCAAGGCGCTCGCCGAACGCGTGCTGGCCGAATTGCCCTGAGGGGCCGCATGGCCCAGAGCCGAGGTCATCTTCGGGTTTTGTTGCGGTTTCAGGCCGACGCGGCCTCCCGCGACGAGAGAACGGCGCCAGAGGCCGTATACTTGAGGATGGAACGTGTTTTCCGTTTTTGGACGAATCGGAGGATACCGACATGCTCAATTCACTGCGCAAGTCCTTGCTCGCCGGCGTCGGCGTCGTCTCGTTCACGAAGGACAAGCTCTCGAGCCTCTTCGACGACCTCGTCGAGCGCGGCGAGATCTCGAACGATCAGGCCAAGAAGATCCTCTCGAGCTTGCTGCGTCGCGGCGAGACCGACAAGCACCACTGGGTCGATCGCGTCGTCGGCGAGGTCGACAAGGTGCTTTCGAAGGCTCCTCTTGTGACGCGTGCGGAATACCGTACGCTGGAGGCTCGTGTCCGCGCCCTCGAAGGGGAAGATGCGACCACGCTCGACGAGACCGTCGAGGCAAAGGCTGACGAGACGTCCCTCGCGGAAGCCGCGGCGGACGACTAAGTCACCACCAGAGGCGCAGCCGTGTTTCGTTCGCTGAGGACACTCAGGAGCATCCCGAGGATCAAGGACATCGCCTTCGTCCTCGGCAAGCACGGCTTTCACCAGGTCGCCGGGGCGCTGCAGGCCCCGGTGACGACGCGCGTGCGTCGCCTCTTTCGCCAGGAGCCCGCGCCGATCATCCAGCAGCCCGAGCGCCTGCGCTTGGTGCTCGAGGATCTCGGCCCGACGTTCATCAAGTTCGGGCAGCTCTTGAGCACTCGACCGGACATGCTCCCGGACGCGTACCTCGAGGAACTCGGCAAGCTGCGGGACGAGGTCCACCCGTCGCCCGTCTCCGAAGTGCGGGAGATTCTCGACGAGGAGTTCGAGGGACGGACCGACGAGCTCTTCCGCTCGATCGATCCCGAGCCGCTCGCCGCCGCCTCGATCGCGCAGGCGCACCGAGCGGTGACGATCTCGGGCCAGCGCGTCGTCGTCAAGGTCCGCCGGCGCGGCCTCGAGCGCATCGTCGAGCAGGACCTTCTCGTCCTCGCGCTCCTCGCAGAGTTTCTGCGCGGCTGGCAGGGCATCCGGCTCTTTGACCCGCAGGGGCTCGTGCGCGCGTTCGAGCGATCGATTCGCCGCGAGCTCAACTTCGACTACGAGCGTGCGAACCTCGAGCGTGTCCGTTCGCTCGTCGGCGACAACTCGCACCTCTACCTGCCGCGGCCCGTCGCGGAGCTTTCGTCGAAGCGCGTGCTGACGATGGAGTACCTCGCGGGTCCACAGCTTTCGCATGTCGATGAGACGGAGCTCTCGAAAGAGGCGCGCGAGGAGAGGGCCCGCAAGATCGCTTTCGGGGTCCTGCAACAGGTCTTCGAGTTCGGCGTCTATCACGCCGATCCGCACCCGGGCAACATCATCCTGATGGAGGACGGCCGTGTCGGACTGATCGACCTCGGCAACGTCGGTCGTATCCTTCCCGAGATGATGGACGATCTGGTCGTCCTCCTCGTCGCGCTCGTGCGGCGCGACTACCCGGGGCTCGCACGCTGGATTCTCCGGCAAGGTCGACCGACGCAGGACGTCGACGTCCAGACGCTCGCCGGCGACCTGATGGACAACCTCGATCAGTACTACGGCCTGCGCCTCGGCGAGATTCGAGTCGGCAACCTCTTCCACGCGCTCTTCGCGATGATCCTGCGTTACGGAATCACGGTGCCGC
Source organism: uncultured Planctomycetia bacterium (assembly GCA_964478085.1). Taxonomy (GTDB): domain Bacteria; phylum Planctomycetota; class UBA8108; order UBA8108; family UBA8108; genus CAYMLL01. The sequence continues at coordinate 1,312 of CAYZGY010000601.1, read as the reverse complement.
CGCAGTACGTCATGGTCGGTCGCACGTTCATGACGCTCGAGGGCTCCGTGCGTCTCTGTGCGCCCGACCTCGAGATCCTCTCCGAGATCGGACCCTACGCGACCGAGGTCTTCGGCGCCCGCTGGAGCCCCGCGCGCGTCTTGCGTGACGTCGAGAAGCAGGCGACGGAGATCTTCTCCGCCGTCAAAGACTTCCCGCGCAACCTCGCCGAGGTGCTCGACCGCACGGCGGCAGGTCGCCTTCGCGTCGAGGTTCACAATCCCGACCTCGACAAGATCGAGCGCAAGCTCGACACCATCGCGACGAAGATGCCCATCGCGATGGTCGTCTGCGCCCTCGTCGTCGCATCAGCCCTCCTCTTCTGCCTCGCCGACCCCGCTCAAGGCAGATTCCCGAACGTCCTCGGAGGCATCGGCCTCGCGGGCGCGTCGTT
>CAYZGY010000601.1:0-869 GCA_964478085.1 uncultured Planctomycetia bacterium | reverse complement strand
GGGGTGGGGGGGCTGGGGTGGTTGGGGGGGCTACGCCTCTTGATGCGTTAGCGTTCCGAATCGTCGAACAGCGGGGCACGCGTCGACGGCGAAAGCGACTGCTCGGCGCACACGATCGGCTCCTGCCACAGGGCCTGCGTGAATCCGGACGCGCCAAACGTCAGCGTAGTCGCCGCGACCCGAAAGGGATCCTCACCCGGTCCACCGCAGCTCCACTCGACGATGAAGTCGATGTCCAGCACGAGATCGGACCGCTCTTCCGAGCCACCCAGTGCAAACCCGTAAAACCGGCAGTCGTGCCAAGAGAGCGATGCGAGCTCCGAGTCGGTCCAACGAATCACGATGCGCCCTTCTCGTCACCCCTCGACAGTCTCCGCGCGATCACCCCTTGCTGGTTGGGGTGAATGGATCGAGCAAAGCTCGATCCAGAGGGGGCTTCCCGAGAGCCCCCTGAAAGAATCGACTAATTTGACGACTCGAGCTCTTTCACAAGGCGAGAGAACCGAAGATCCCCCTTCAGGTTATCCAGATCCTCGTCGGCCTGAAGAAAAGTCAAATTATCGTAGCCCCTCGCGATCGCGCGGTTGAGTGCGTCGAAGGCTTGATCAATCTCGCCGAGCAGGCTGTGGCTGCAGGCGAGGTTGTAGAGGTAGAGGGGATCGTCGGGGTAGATGCGCGAGAGGAGCAGCTTGACCTCGCGGCACTTCTCGAGCCAGCCGAGACGGGCGTAAAGCTCGCCGAGCTTGATCAGGAGGCCGAAGTCTTGCGGGCTGGGTTGCTGGGCGGCGCGGATCGAGTGGTGTCGACGAGAATCGTGTCGACGAGAATCGTGTCGACGAGAATCGTGTCGACGAGAATCGTGTCGACGA
>CAYZGY010000600.1:3854-5341 GCA_964478085.1 uncultured Planctomycetia bacterium | reverse complement strand
CGTCGCGGACCGTCACTTCGGAGTCGGCGGCGACGGGCTCGTGATCATCCAGCCGCCCGACGCTCGCGCGAACCACGGCCGCATGGAGATGTACAATGCCGACGGCTCGCGCGCACAGATGTGCGGCAACGCGATCCGCTGCGTCAGCAAGTACCTCGTCGACCGAGGCTACGCACAGGAAGACACGCTGCGCGTCGAGACCGACGCCGGGCTCAAGGTGATCTACGTCGAGCGCGATGCGGACGGCACCCCGAATCTCTTCGCGGTCGACATGGGCGCGCCGGGACTCGCTCGCGACGACCTTCCGATGACGGGTCCTTTTGAAGACGGTGGCGAGGTTTCACGCGGGGATCGCGCCATCGCCGTCCCCCTCGAGGCGGCCGGACTGAAGACGAGCGTCACGGCCGTCTCGATGGGCAACCCGCACGCGGTGATTCGCTACGACGAGATTCAAACGCTCGATGGCACTCCCCTCCCCCCACTCGCGGACGCGCCCCTCTGGCACTGGGGCCCGATCTTCGAGAACCACGAGTGGTTCCCCGAGCGAACGAACACCGAATTCATCGTCCCCCTCTCCCGCACGGAGCTCGACTTCCGCGTCTGGGAACGCGGCAGCGGCGAGACGCTTGCCTGCGGAACCGGCGCGTGCGCCGCTGTCGTCGCGGCTCACCTCAACGGGTGGTGCGATCGCGAAGTCACCGTGCACCTTCGCGGCGGCGATCTCAAGGTCCGCTGGGATGGGGCGGACGACAGCGGTACGGTGTGGATGACCGGCGGCGCGACCGAAGTCTTCTCAGGTGAGCTTTTGAGCTGACCCGTCGCCGGAGTTCGTCCCATGACTCGAACTTCGCAACTCGTCTGTCACCTCCTCGTCGCCTCGATCATCGTGGCCCGGGCGTCCGTCTCCGCCGAGATCGTCGAGAGGTCCCTGCCTTGATTCCGCTCGAGAATGCTCGCGACGAACCAGGAATCCGTCAACGCGTGAGAATCGGCGCGCGTGTCGGCGGTGATCCTGAGATTCTCGACCGACCTCGTCTCGAGGTCATACGCGTGATGGACGAAATCTTCGGTGTCGCCATCATCGTTGAGATCTTGGCGCATCTGGTCCTCGTAGACGGCACAGATCACGACGTCGTTCGAGAGATCCCCCTCCCAACTCGAGAGCCCGAGATTGATCTGCTCACCCGTTTCGAGACAGACCGCCTGAAGGACGTGATCCGCGCGATCTCCATCGAGATTGAGATCGATGCCCGTGTCGAACTCGAGAGCCGGCACGACCAGCCAGCGGTCATTGACGTTGGCGAATCCCCATCGCAATTTCGTCTTGCGGAATCTTCCGGTGCGAAGGTCCTCGATCACGTAAAACGCGTCGTCGAGCTCTCCGTCCCCGTTTCGATCGTCCCCGAAGGCCGACTCCCAGCGGGCCGAGATCAGGTAGTTGCCCGAAATTCGGCTCCACGAGGCGCCGAGATTTCAAGAGGCGCACG
>CAYZGY010000600.1:0-3754 GCA_964478085.1 uncultured Planctomycetia bacterium | reverse complement strand
CGGGTCTTTTTCAAGAGGCGCACGCGGGTCTTTTTCAAGAGGCGCACGCGGGTCTTTTTCAAGAGGCGCACGCGGGTCTATTTCAAAAGCCGCACGCGGCCTTTGCCCTTGACGACCTCGCCGATCATCGCCCCCGACGCCCCTTCCTTCCGGAGCTGCGCGAGGATCGAGTCGGCGAAGAACTCCGAGACGATCATCACCATGCCGATGCCCATATTGAAGACGCGAAACATCTCGTTCGGAGGAACGCGGCCACGCTTCGCGAGGTGACCGAAGATCGCGGGCGGCTCCCACGTCTTCTTGCGAATCACGACGTCGACGTCCTTCGGAATCGAACGAGGGACATTTTCGATGAGCCCGCCACCCGTGATGTGCGAGAGCGCGTGAACGACACGCTTCTGTCGATACTTGCGAAGCACCGCCTGGATCGGCTTGACGTAGATACGCGTCGGCTTGAGCAGCTCCTCACCGAGCGGGACGTCGCAACCCGGGAGCGTTCGCTCGAGCGCCTTGGCGCTCGCCTTCTTGCCGAAGAAGATCTTTCGTACGAGCGAGTAACCGTTCGAGTGAATGCCACTCGAGTGGAGGCCGATGACCTTGTCGCCTGCGCGCACTCGATCGCCGAGAAGCAGTCGCGTCTTCTCCGCGACGCCGACTGAGAAGCCGGCGAGCTCGTAGTGGCCGACCGGATAGAAGCCCGGCATCTCGGCGGTCTCCCCGCCGAGAATCGCGCAGCCGGATTCACGACAGCCCGTCGCGATCCCTTCGACGATCTGCGCGACGATGTCGGGATCCATGCGGCCGACGGCGATGTAGTCGAGAAAGAAGAGCGGATCCGCGCCCTGAACGATGAGATCGTTGACGCACATCGCGACGAGGTCGACCCCGACCGTGTTCGCGATGCCCATCTTGTACGCGACCTCGAGCTTCGTCCCGACGCCGTCGGTACAAGCGACGAGCACCGGGTTGCGATAGTTGCGACGCAAGAGCCCGGAGGGATAGTCGAGCTGAAACAGGCCCGCAAAGCCGCCGTGGCTTCCGGTCAGAACTTGAGGCGTGTAGGTGCTGCGAACGTGACGGGAGATGCGCTTGACGGCTTCGTCCCCTGCGTCGATGTCGACGCCGGAATCTTTGTAGGTGACAATCGGTCACGCCGAGGTGGCCTCGGCTTCCTCCTCTTCTTCCTTCTGCGATGATGAACTCGAGCTCGAGCTCGAGCTTTCCGCTTTCGTGCTCGGCGATTCCGCTCTCTCGTCGGATGGCGTTTCGTCGCCTGGCTTCTCGGAGTCGTCGTCCGCATCGGACTCGATCTCGTCTTCGCCCCGCGAGCGCTTGAGCACACGCTCGATCTCCCAACGCCACTTGTCCTCGAGGTCGAACTTGATGGTCTGACGGAGCCACTTGCGGCCGGCGCGTACGTCGCCGCTTCGGATCGAAATGACGCCGAGTCGGAAGAGCGCCTCGATATCCTGTGGAAAGAGCTTCAGGATGCGCCGGAAACTCTCGAGCGCCGTGCCGAACTCGTCCCGCAGGTAGGCCGCGGTACCGTCACGAATCAGCTTCGAACGCTCGGCCTTCTCCTTCTCGAGCCGCTCGGGTCGCGTACGCCAGAACATCTCGAGCCACGCGCCGACGCTGACGATCACGAGGAGTGATCCCGCGCCCCAGACCAGAGCGCCGCGACCGGCTCCGCGATAGATGAACGCACCGTTCACCCACGCGAACCCGATGAGCGCCGCGACCGTGAAGATCGCCAGCCCCAAGCGCTCGCGCCCCCAGTAGACGTGGCCCCAGCCAGGGACGCACGCCATCAGGAGTGCCAATATGCGCTGACGTGGCGAAGTACGGATCATGCCGCGGATTATAGTGGAGCGGCACGACGAGGGAAACGGATGAGACGCGACGTTGCCGAGTGCCTCGAGGAGGCCTCAGGAATCGTCGAGTAACGCCGCTCGAAGCGTCGCGCTCGCAGCCCTCGGGTCCGGATCCGTCAGAATCGCGGAGCTGACGGCGACACGGGTGCCACCCACGGCTCGCAACTCCTCGATGTTCCGAGAATCGATGCCTCCGATCGCGAACGCCGGAAGCACGCTCTCACCGAGCACGCTCTCACCGAGCACGCTCTCACCGAGCACCTCCCCGAGAACCGCCGCGAGACCATCGGGACCGAAGATCGGCCCCGCGTCCTTCGTCGTCGTCGGGAACATCGGGCCGACGCCGATGTAATCGGCTCCCTGGCGCACCGCTGCTCGGGCATCTTCGGTCGAATGCGTCGAGACGCCGACGAGGAGCTCGTCTCCGACCACCGCGCGGACGTCGGCGATCGAAAGATCGTCCTGACCGACGTGCACGCCGTCCGCCTGGGAGAGGAGGGCCAGGTCCGGCCGGTCGTTGATGACAAAGAGCGCGCCGGCGCGCGCGGTCAGCTCGCGTAAGGATCGGGCGCGATCGAGGACCCGGGCCGAGTCGTCGCCCTTCTCACGAAGCTGGACGATGTCGACACCGCCCTCGAGCGCCGCGGCCACGGTCGACTCGAGATCCTGCGTACAGATCGATTCCGTCGCGAGAAGATACAGGTGAGAGCTCTCGAGCCGCGCATGTCGCCGCCCCTTCGATGACTCGAGCGCCGCGAAGGCCTTTTCGAGCGCGTAGGCGGCGTAGCGAACCCCTTGCAGCTCACGCCGCGCGTCCGGGTCCTCGCCGCGGACGACCTCTTCGAGCACGCGAACCGCTTCGCGCACGCGCTGGAGATTGCGGGCTGCGATGTCACCGAGTCGACTCGCGTCGGCCTGGCTCTCCGTCTCCGTCTCGCGGCCAACGTCGCCCTCGATGTTCCTCGCCGTCGTCAGCGCAACTCGCCCGCCCGCTACCGTCTCGGTCACGGCGAGCAATCGGTGGCGCAAATCCTTGAGCTCGCGTGCGAAACCCGCGAGGTTCCAATGGAATCGACAGACGTCCTCGGCGACGCGCAGTGCTTCCGCCGCGCGGTTGCGGTTCGCATCGAGGATGCGCAGCGGGTCCGCGTCGGAGCTCATCGAATTCTCGATCCTTCGTTCGGAAGATCTACGCCGTGGCGCGGGAGATCAACGTGCGCATGCCCAGCACGCAGAGGTGCATGATGATCATGTGCGTGTTCTCGGCGACCTCCATGTCGAGCACGGCGCTGTGGAGACTCAGGTCGACCATGCTCTTGAGCTTGCCGCCGTTGAAGCCGGTCCAACCGACCGTGTAGAGGTCGTTCTCCTTCGCCCACTGCATCGCGCTGATCACGTTCGGCGAATTGCCCGAGCCGCTGATCCCGATGACGAGGTCGTCGGGCTCGGCGAGCGTGACGAGCTGCTCGCGAAAGACCGTCTCGAAGCCCCAGTCGTTTCCGAGAGCGAGAATGAACGGCGTGTTGTCCGTCAGGCTCATGACACGCAGGCGCTTCTCGACGCCCGGGTCGGTGATCGTGCTCTTCGCGAGGTCCTCGCAGAAGTGGCTCGCGGTCGCGCCCGAGCCGCCGTTTCCGAGGATGAACACGCGACGACCCGTCTCGTAACACTCGAACATCTTCTGGACGAGCTGCTCGACCGCCGCGAGATCGATCTTCGCGAGCAGATCACTCGTGCGCTGAACCTGATCGGCCATCAGGGATTCGAGGCCGCCGCCAGACTGGGCGCCGTTGTCGTTCGTCTGTGTCGTCGCCATTCGAGCCGCTCTCTCCATGTCAGGTTTCTCGGAACCACTAGCAGCCTGTCGAAGAAGCGCTTCG
>CAYZGY010000599.1:0-5350 GCA_964478085.1 uncultured Planctomycetia bacterium | reverse complement strand
TCCAAGCGGCCGATTCGCCCGAGCTCTTCGTCGCTGAAACTCGCCAATGCTCCAATACGGGAACGGTATGCTGAGCTGAGAGATGGCGGCGAAGAAGCGATTCCTTCTCAGGCTGGATCCCGACCTCCACGGGCGCATCGAGAAGTGGGCTACGGACGACCTGCGCAACGTCAACGCGCAGGTCGGATTCCTCCTGCGGGAATCGCTCAAACGTGCCGGACGCCTCAAAGACCCGGCTCCCGATCGCCAGGAGGAGCTCGAGACCGAGAAAGACCCCGAGACCGAGAAAGACCCCGAGACCGAGGAAGACCCCGAGACCGAGCCGACTGGCTGATCGGGGAGACTTCTCAGGCAGCCTGTTTACATCGACCGCGATCCGTGGCAAGAAAACGAAGCCATGGCACGACGCGACAAGAGCCGCTTTCACGGCGTATTCAATATCGACAAGGCTCCCGAGATGACGTCTCACGATGTCGTCGATGAGATCCGGCGACTGCTGCGCCAGCGACGCGTCGGCCACGCCGGCACTCTCGATCCTCGGGCGACGGTCGTTGTCCGCGGGTGGGTCGGAACCGCCCCGCGACTCTGCGAGTACCTCGTAGAAGGCGTCAAAGAGTACTGCGGCACGATCCGCCTCGGCGCGACGACGAGCACGTACGACGCGGAGGGCGAGGTCGTCGAGGAGCGCAACGCGAACTCGATCACGCGTGAGGACGTCGAGCACGCACTCGACCAGTTCGTCGGGGAAATCGAGCAGAAGCCGCCGGCCTACTCGGCGATCAAGACGGGCGGTGTTCCCGCGTACAAACGCGCGCGGCGTGGCGAGGACGTCGACCTGCCCGCGCGACGCGTCAAGATCGAGTCGATCGATGTCCTCGATTACGAGACTCCCGACGTTCGCGTACGCGTGCGTTGCCATGCCGGAACGTACGTGCGCAGTCTGGCGCACGACCTCGGCGAAACTCTTGGCGTCGGTGCTCACCTCGCGTCACTCGCGCGCACCGCAAACGGCACGTGGCGCGTCGACGACGCAGTGAGCCTCGACGACATCGCCACGGCGATCGACCGAGACGACCTCGGCTCGGTCCTGCGTCCCTTCGACGACGCGCTCGACGGACTCCCGAAGGTCACGCTCGACGAGCTCGGCGTCAAACACATCTCGAGTGGCGCCCCGGTCATGCTCGATCCCGAACCGGAACTTTCCGCCAACGATCAGCTCGTCTGCGCCCACGATGCGGAAGGTCACCTCCTCGCAGTGCTCGCGCCGGCTCCCGGCAAGCGTTGGAAGCCGAAGAAGGTCTTTCCGCGCAGCTGAGGGGGTCTTGGAAGAGCCGACGTGGACTTCTTCCGCGGCCCCGCGGAGAATAGGTCGCGATTGGAGCTGATCCGTGCTGCCGCTTTCCTTCGTTCTGACTCTCACCACCGCGCTCGCCGCGCCAATTCCCGCTGAGCGATCCGCCGAGGACATCGAGTTCTTCGAGCGTCGCGTGCGGCCCCTGCTCGTCGAGCACTGCCTCGAGTGTCACGGCGGTGGAGGAAAGAAGTCGAAGGGCGGCCTGCGACTCACGAGCCGCTCCGCGATCCTCGAAGGTGGCGAGAGTGGTCCGGCAGTCGATCTCGAGAAGACCGCGTCGAGCTTGATCCTCCACGCGATCAGCTACGAGGATCCCGAGAGACAGATGCCGCCGAAGCGTCGTTTGCCGCCGGATGCGATCGCGGTTTTTCACGAGTGGATCCAGCGCGGGCTTCCCGACCCTCGCGACGACACGCAGCCGCAGAAGATTGCCGAGACGAACAACGGCACGCCGAGCGCGGACCACTGGGCCTTTCGCTCGCCCGCGCGTGTGCACCCTCCCGTCGTCCAGCGAACCGACTGGCCGAAGGGCGACATCGATCGATTCGTCCTCGCGAAGATCGAAGCGCGAAAGCTCCAGCCCGCGAGTGACGCCACACGCCGAACGTGGATTCGCCGCGTCACTCTCGACGTGACCGGCCTTCCGGCGACAGCGCAAGAGATCGCGAGCTTCCTCGAAGACGATCATCCCGACGCGACGCAGAAGGTCGTCGATCGCCTCCTCGCTTCGCCACGCCATGGCGAGCGCTGGGCACGTCACTGGCTCGACGTCGTACGTTACGCCGAGACGAGCGGACATGTGACCGACCGTGCGCGTCCCTTCGTCTGGAAGTATCGGGACTGGGTCGTCGATGCGCTCAATGACGACGTTCCTTACGACCGTTTCGTACGCGAGCACATCGCGGGAGATCTCCTGACCACGCCGAGACCCGGCCTGCGCGGAGAGACGAACGTCGCACCCGCCGCGACGGGCTTTCTCTGGTTTCACGAGATGCACTTTCGACCGATCTCGCCCGTCGGTCAAAGGCACGATCAGATCGACGCACAGATCGACATCGTCGGGAAGGCCTTCCTCGGGCTGACGACGGCTTGCGCGCGTTGTCACGATCACAAGTTCGACCCGATCTCGCAGCGAGACTACTACGCGCTCGCGGGCATCTTCGCGAGCACGGAATTCGGCCACGCGCGGCTCTCGCCCGATCCGTTCGTCGACTCGGACCGCGCCGATGTGACGAAGACCCGGCGCCAAATCCGTGAGCTCGTCGCGAAGGAAATCAAAGGCGTCAAGAAGCGCCAATCGCGGAAGACGAGAACTCTCGCGCCGATCACGGAGGACAACTACTCGATCCCATCACGCGGTCGTCTCGCAACCCTGCGGGCGTCACTCGCAGAGATCGATTCGACCTCCGCCCACTGGGCGCCCGCAGCCGTCGAAGGCGCTGCGCACGACAGCCACCTGCACGTGCGCGGAAACTTCAAGAATCCGGGCGACGTCGTCCCGCGAGGTTTCTTGCGCGTGCTGTCGACGTCGGCGACTCCCGATTTCGAGGATTCGAGCGGCCGCCTCTGGCTCGCGGAGCAGATCGCGTCTCACGACAATCCGTTGACGGCGCGCGTCATCGTCAACCGACTCTGGCAGCATCACTTCGGCCACGGCCTCGTGCGTTCGCCGAACAACTTCGGCGCGCTCGCCGAGCCTCCGACCCATCCGGAGCTACTCGACTGGCTCGCGCTCCGTCTCGCTGAACGTGCTTGGTCGCTCAAGTCGCTCCATCGCGAAATGCTGCTCACGCGCACGTACGGACTCAACAGCGAGCCCGCCCCGGGAGCACTCGAATCCGATCCCGAGAATCGCCTCGTCCACCACATGCCACCGCGCCGACTCGAGGCGGAGGCGATTCGAGACTCTCTCCTGTTCGTCAGCGGCTCGCTCGTCGCGGAGCTCGGCGGCGAGAGTGTCGAGCCGTACATCTCTCCGAATACGACCTCGAACAAACCCGGCAACATTCCGAAGGCCGGCGCGCTCGACGGAAAAGGACGACGCAGCATCTACCTCCGCGTACGCCGAAACTTCTGCGAGCCCTTCATCGCCGCCTTCGACTTTCCCGATCCCTCGTCGAGCGTCGCTGCTCGCAGCGTCACCGTCGGCCCGGCGCAGGCGTTAGCGATGCTCAACAGCCCGCTCGTGCACCAGGAAGCGAAGCGATGGGCGGAGCGATTCACGAAGTCCGGCGACGCGTCGATCGAACGGGCTTTCGAGACGATCCTCGGTCGGCCACCGAGCGACGACGAGCGCAGCGCTTGTCGAGAGTTTCTGGACGAGAACGAGGCGCGGACCCAGGCGTGGTCCGACGTCGCGCACCTGCTATTCAACTCGAGCGAGTTCCTCTTTCGGCCCTAGCCCGTTGAAGAAGTCGATTCGGCGTTCAAGCGGCCGATTCGCCCGAGCTCTTCGTCGCTGAAACTCGCCAATGCCAAGCGAGACAAGCGAGACAAGCCCGGAAGCGAGGAACGTAGACCCATTTTTCTTCAGCGGGAGAGACCGATTGTAGGCATGTCGACCGATCGAGATCAGCTCGCCCCTCTCGACTCTCGACCACAGTGCTACTTCGAACGGACCCATCAGGCTAAGATAGACTCGACCTCGAATTGACGACCAACCGCTCGATCGCCCGTCGATGCCCGATCCACGACTCCTATCCCGCCGCAGCCTCTTCCGCCACGCGACCTCGAGCTTCGCGAGCGTCGCGTTGACGGCACTCGCGGCCCGAAGCGCGCGCGCCAACGCGGCAGGCGCGGAGAATCTCGTTCCGCACCACCCCGCGCGAGCGAAGTCGGTTATCTACCTTTACATGGAAGGCGGCCCGAGCCAGATCGACACCTTCGATCCGAAGCCGCGACTCGATCGCGATCATGGGAAGGAGATTCCGCTCAAGACGCCGAACACGGTGTTCAACATCGGGCGCAAGATCCTTCGCTCGCCGTTCGAGTTCGCGCAGTACGGCGAGAGCGGCGCCTGGGTGAGCGAGATCTTTCCGAATGTCGCGAAGGTCGTCGACGATCTGACGATCATCCGTTCGCTGCATCACGGCGTCTCGAACCACTCCTCGGCGTGCTACATGTCGCACACGGGCCACGCGATGGTCGGAAAACCGAGCATGGGATCGTGGATCACGTACGGACTGGGAAGCGAGAGTGACGAGCTACCGGGTTTCGTCGTCCTCGACTGCGGCATGGGACCATCAGGTGGCCCACCGAGCTGGGGAAGCGGATTCTTGCCCGCGAGCTACGGTGGGACGATCTTCTCGCAGAATCGAGAGCCGGTCGACTTCGTTAGACCACCCGATCTGACACCCAGTCGGCGCGCCGCGAAACGCAAGCGGCTCGAGAAGATTCAAGGTCGCGGTCTCGAGAATCTCGCACGGAACTCGCTCGTCGAGTCGCAGCTCGAAAGCTACGAGAAGGCGTTTCGCATGCAGTCGGCCGTGCCGGATCTCATCGATCTATCGGGCGAAAGCGACGCGACACGAGATCTCTACGGTCTCGACGACAGGAAAGCGCGAATCTTCGGTGAGCGCTGCCTCATCGCTCGTCGACTCGTCGAGCGCGGTGTCCGTTTTGTCGAGCTCTTTCCGCCACCGGCCAAGGCCGATCGCTGGGACCAGCACGCGAATCTCGAGGACGGCCACCGTCGCAACGCGGTCAACGTCGACCGCGGCATCGCGGCGCTGATCGCCGACCTCAAAGCGCGCGGATTGCTCGATGAGACGATCGTCCTCTGGGGCGGCGAGTTTGGACGCACTCCGAACGCGCAAGGCGCGAAAGGGCGCGACCACAATCCCTTCGGCTACTCCGTCTGGGTCGCGGGCGGCGGCTTCCGTCCGGGCATCCGATACGGACAGACCGACGACTTCGGCTACTTCGCCATCGAAGACAAGGTCCACCTCCACGATCTCCACGCGACGATCCTCCACCTCCTCGGGCTCGACCATACGA
>CAYZGY010000598.1:4300-5358 GCA_964478085.1 uncultured Planctomycetia bacterium | reverse complement strand
CTCTGAGAGAGAACGATCCCCCGGAGACCTGACAGACGTCGGGACCTCGGGGGATCGTTTTCTTTGGGCCCGTCGTTATAATCATCCGCCATGACCCGTCCGACTCCGATCTCCGAGCACGGCCTCGTCACGGCGCCTCAAAGCGAAGCCGCCTACGAGGGTGCCCGCGTGCTCGACGACGGCGGCAACGCCGCCGACGCCGTCGTCACGGCGGCCTTCGTCCAGGGCATCGTCGACCCGCACCGTTGCGGCATCGGCGGATTCGGCTGCGCGACCGTCTACCTCGACGGTGAGGCGAAGTGCATCGACTTTCACGGCCGCGCGGGAAGTCTCGCGAAGCCCGATGTCTGGCTCGACAAGTTCGAGTCGCCCACGCCCGACGGCTTCGGCTACCTCGTCAAAGGCAAGCTCAACGACGTCGGCTACCAGGCCATTACCGTGCCCGGTATGCTCGCCGGTCTCGCCGCGATCCACCAGCGTTACGGCTCGATGCCTTGGCGCGACCTCGTGCTGCGCGCCGTGCCGTACGCCGCGCAGGGCTTCCGCGTGCCTCCCGAGCTCGCCGAGTTTTGGATCCGACCGGGCCTCTTCGGACGCGTCTCGACGCACGACCGTCTCGCGCTCACCGAGGCGGGTCGCAAGATCTGCTCCCACGATGATGTATCTACCTACATGCCCGGCGAGGCGCTCAGACAGCGCGAGCTGGCGGCGACCTACCGCCGCCTCGCCGACGAAGGCGCCGAGAGCTTCTATCGCGGGGCGATGGCTCGCGAGATCTCGGAGGACTGGGAGCGAAACGGCGCACTCGTGACGGGCGAGGACCTCGCGAAGTACGAGCCGCAGATCCACGATCCGGTGCGCGGTTCGTTCCGTGGTCTCGACGTCCTCTCGACGCCGCTTCCTGGTGGCGGAGTGGCGCTGCTGCAGACGCTGAAGCTCGTCGAGCTCGCCGAGCGATCGGGCACGCCGATCGTGCCCGCGTCGCGACGACATGGCCCCTTCGACCTAGGCATAGTACAACGGCGACCCCCCGGGCAACCCGCCCGCAGGGGGCACCC
>CAYZGY010000598.1:0-4290 GCA_964478085.1 uncultured Planctomycetia bacterium | reverse complement strand
CCCCCTTCGCCGGCGACTGCGGCGAGGGGCGCGCGCTGGTGCTCCGCGCCGTCTGGGACGACCGACTGACGAATCAAGGCGACCCCGCGTTCGGGACACTGGCCGACGAGACCTTGCTGGCCGACGAGACCTTTCTGACCGACGAGTACCTCGCTGAGCTTGCCGGGGCGAGCGGCGCCTCCGAACCGAAGCAAGCCGGCGCGGACTGCTCCGACACGACGCAGGTCACCGCGGTCGATCGTAACGGCGGCGCGGTCTCCTTTTCGCACTCGCTCGGATACAACTCGGGCGTCTTCCATCCGACGCTCGGCATCCTCTTCAACAACTGCATGAGCGCATTCGATCCACGACCGGGATCGGCGAACTCGATCGCGCCCGGTAAGGCGCGCAGCACGGCGGTCGCCGAGACGATCGTTCTCGAAAACGGGCGACCACGACTCGTGCTCGGCTCTCCCGGAGCTTCTCGCATCACCGCAGGACTTGCCGAAGTGATCCTCAACGTCGTCGACTTCGGCATGGACATCGCCGAGGCCGTCTCGCAGCCGCGCTTCGACGGCTACGGCGACCCGGCGGAGGGGGACGGCGAACGACGCGCGACGCTGCTTCTCGAGTCGCGCTTTCCGCCGATGATGATCAACGAGCTCGAGGACCGCGGCTGGAACATCACGCAGAGCCCCAAACCGTTCGGCGTCGTCGGCCGGGTCTATGCCGTGGAGATCACGCGCACGGATCCGTTGCGCGTCGTCGCGGGGGTCGATCCGGGCGCCCCAGGAGCGGCCGTACGCGGCGGAGAGCCCACGGAATGAGCGACTCGAAGAAGCGTCGCATCGCGATCATCGGTGCGGGACCGATCGGCATCGAGGCGGCGGTCTACGCTCTCGAGCTCGGCCACGACGTCCTCCTCTTCGATCGAGACGAAATAGCGGCGCACGTTCGACGATGGGGATTCGTCGAGCTCTTCTCGCCGTGGTCTCTCAACGTCTCTCCTCTCGGACTCGAAAGACTGAAACGACAGGGAGGGCCGGTCCCCCCCCAAGACGCGTACCCGACAGGCGAAGAGTTCTTCGAGCACTACTTACGCCTCCTCGTCGGGAGTCTGGGTGAGCGCTGGCAGCAGCACTGCGAGGTCACCTCCGTATCACGGCACGGGCTCACGAAGCTGGACGCGATCGGGACTCCCGAACGCGCTTCGCGGCGATTCCGACTCGCCCTTCGAACGAGGGGCGGCATGGAGCACGAAGAGATCGCAGACGTCGTCATCGACGCGAGCGGTGTGTACTCGAACCACGGCTGGCTCGGGGACGGCGGCGTCCCGGCGAAAAGCGAGACCCGCGACACGATCCGCGACCTCGTGACGTACCACCTGCCCGATGTTCTCGGCGGGGACCGCGAGCTCTACGCCGGCAAGACGACGCTCGTCGCCGGATCCGGCTACTCGGCCATCACGACACTTCGCAGTCTCGATTCGCTCGCTCGAGAAGTTCCAGGAACCGAAATCGTCTGGCTCCGTCGGGACGATCGCGAGAATCCGATCGACGTCTTCGAGGACGATCCGCTCCCTCAGCGCGCGACGCTCGCCGAATTCGCGAACCAGCTCGCCGCAGCACCGCCCGCGCATGTGCGCGTTCTCCGTGCCAAGCGAGTTCGAAGCCTCTCCGAGAGTGACGGGCGAGTCGACCTGCAAATCCACGATCGCTTCAGCGACGAGATGGCGCGGTCGGACGACGAGGAGAGCGTTCGATGTGACCGCGTCGTCGCCCTCGTCGGTTACCGCCCCGACACGAGCCTCCACCCCGAGCTTCACGTCCACCTCTGTTACGCGACCGAAGGTCCCATGCGGGGTTTTGGGGTGCGGGGGTAGGGGCGGGTGACTCAGGAAGCGGCGGTTCCTCAGGAAGCGGCGGTTCCTCAGGAAGCGGCGGTGACTGCCTCGCCGGATCCGGTTTCGGTCCCGACAGCTTGCGCAATCCCGAGCCCGACTTTTACATCATCGGGAGCAAGAGCTACGGACGTCGCAGCGACTTCCTGCTCAAGATCGGACGGGAACAAATCCGCGACGTCTTCCGTTTGATAGAGAACAACCCTGACCTCGACCTCTACGCCGATTCTTGACGACTCCCGATTCGTCCGCCACACAACGCGCTCCGATACTCGAGCTCGAGTCGCTCGACGAGCTCTGGTTCCAGGTTGCGGGCACGCTTTGCAATCTCTCCTGTCACCACTGCTTCATCAGCTGCCACCCCGGAAACGACAGCTTCGGCTTCTTGAGCCTCGCCGAGGTGGAGCGTCGCCTGGAAGAGTCGGCGAAGTACGGCGTCAAGGAGTACTACTTCACGGGCGGTGAGCCGTTCCTCAACAAGGAGATGGTGCCGATCCTCGAGGCCACGCTCGCTTACGGACCCGCCACGGTGTTGACAAACGCGACGGCGTTTACCGACAAGACGATCACCGATCTCCGCAGAGTCGCCGCAGCAAGTCGCTACAGTCTCGAGCTGCGCGTCAGCATCGACGGACCCGACGACGAGACGAACGATCCGATTCGTGGCGAGGGAACGTTCGCCGGAGCGATGAGCGGCCTGCGGCAACTCGTCGAAGCCGGCTTCCTTCCGATCGTCACGATGGCGCAGACCTGGCCGGACCGAGACACGCCGGAGATCCTCGCGTCGTTCTCCGAGACACTCCGAGCCGCGGGCTACTCGCGCCCGCGCATCAAGATCCTCCCGACGCTCCACATCGGCATGGAGGAGAATCGCTCACGGGGTTACCTCGAGACGGAACGCGTCAGCGAAGAGATGATGGACGGCTACCCGTCATCGCAGCTCCTCTGCAGTCGCAGTCGCACCATCACCGATCGCGGCGTCGCCGTCTGCCCGATTCTCATCGAGGCACCCGACGCGCACCTCGGCCGAACGATCGACGAAGGCTCTCGCCCCTTCGCGCTCTCCCACGGAGCCTGCCATACGTGCTACGTGCACGGGGCGATCTGCTCGAACTTCGGCGCCGGGTACCGACCCGAAGGCGAGGAGTGAGCCGTGGGACGCATCGCGCTCTTCGGAGGGATCTACTCGAACTGGCTGGCGCTCGAGAGAGCGATCGCGGACGCGCACGAGACAGGCGTCGACGCGATCTACTGCCTCGGCGATCTCGGCGCCTTCGGCCCGCATCCTGATCGGGTCTTTCCGCTCCTGCTCGAGAACAGCGTGGTCACGCTCGCCGGCAACTACGACGACTCGCTCGCCAAAGGCCTCGCCGACTGCCAGTGCGGCTACACCGACCCACGCGACAACTACTTCGCGAAGCTCAGCTACGACTACACCTTCGCGAACACGAGCGAAGACAACAAAGCATGGCTCGGGACCCTCCCCGCAGAGATACGACTCGAGCTCGACGGAAAGCGCGTCCTCCTCTGCCACGGCTCTCCGCGACAGCAGAACGAGTTCCTCTGGGAGTCGACGACACCCGACCTCTTCCTCGAGCGCCTCTTCGACACGCACGCGGCCGACGTCGTGATCGGCACGCACTCGGGCATCAAGTGGCAACGCGAGCTCCCGAGCGGCCGCCACTTCGCCAACTGCGGAGTCCTCGGTCGCCCCGAGAACGACGGCACGCAAGACGTCTGGTACGCGCTCCTCGAAACGAGCCCCGACGCTTCCCCGCGAGTCGAGTTTCGACGCGTCGAGTACGACTGGAAACGCCTCGCCAAAGAGATGCGCGCCGAGGGACTCCCCGAAGAGTTCGCCGAGACGATCGAGACCGGCTGGTGGACGACGTGCCTCGAGGTCCTCCCGGCGAAGGAGCGTCTCCGCGGGCGGTTTTGAGCTGCATCCGATGCGTCCGCATCTGAGACAGTCTCAAAACCGGACGTCCGAATTCGGACGTCCGAATTCGGACGATCGGGTCGCGACGGAGCGGTTTCTCTCTCGACCGAAATCCGCTCACGGAAGTCGAAGCCAGACGACGTGACGACGTGACGACTTGCGACATTCTCGTGAAACTCCTCGTGGCGGACCTCGGTTTGCCTTCTCGAAGGGGGTAACAGCAACCCCGTTTCCGCCGAGACGCCGTTGACCGAGAACGAGCACTCCTACGAACGCGATGACGACAGCGCGTGGAAGGATCTCCTCGACCTCTACTTCGAGGAGTTTCTGGAGTTCTTCTTTCCACAGGTCCACGCGGCCATCGACTGGACGATCGACGTCGAGTTTCCGACGGTGAAGCTGCTGGACTACCGGGACGACCAAGAGCTCGACCCTAACAGCCTGCAAAAAAGAGCTCGAGCGTAGCGCCGAC
>CAYZGY010000597.1:0-5364 GCA_964478085.1 uncultured Planctomycetia bacterium | reverse complement strand
GTCGGCGAGCCGATCCGCGTTTCGAGCGATGGTCGGGACGAGGAGATCAGGTTCGAGAAGCCCGGTTGGCACGAGGTCGAGGTCGATGGCACGAAGGGGCGGATCTTCGCGTACGGTGGAACGGAGCGGTCGTTCGAGATCGAGCCCGGAGCGGGTTGGATCCGTCTCAGCCGTGACCGCACGATCAACGTCGAGTCGGCGTTCAACTCTCCGGATCTCGCCGCCCTCTTCGACACGCACCGCGTGACGGTCGCAGGCAAGCTCCGCGTCTTGCTCTACGCTCCGGTGAGCTCCGGGCGCGTCGTCCTGACGCTCGAGGGGCGGACGATCGCCGACTACGTCTCGTGGGAGATTCCCTCGGGCTCGACTTCGCGATACCACGTCGTCGAGATTCCCGTGCTGGAACGCGCGCGGCCGAACTTCTATCTGCGAGGCTTCGTCCTGCCTTCGCTCGAAGCGCAGCTTGCCGAGTTCGATCCGGATCGTGCGAGGGAGGCGAGGGTGCTCGAACGTCTCGAGAAGAAGCGTGAGCGACGCGGTGACGGCAGTGTCGATCTCGCGTGGTGTCGTGTCGATGTCGATTCGAGCGAGAGCGCAGCGGCCGGAGGGAATTCGTATGGCCTGACAGTCGATGTCGAGCCGAGCCGTACGCGGCTTGCGCCAGGTGATCCTCTCGGGGTTCGCGTCGTGGTGCGTGATGCCGAAGGAAACCCGACGCAGGCCGAGGTTTCGGTCGCCGTCGTCGACGAGAGTATCCTCGCGAATCAACCGGAGGTCGAGGCCCGCATCGCGTCGGTCTTTCGCGACCCGCGCCCGCAGCGTCGATACTTGTCGAAGGCTTGGCGAGCGAGTCTGGGGAGCCAGTGGAAGGTGACGAACGAGCTCCTCAACCGAAGGAACCTCGATCTGATTTCGGCGATCACCATCGAGAAGATGGCCTCTCTGCGGAGGGAGATGGCCGCGAAGGCGCTGCACGAACTCGTCCAGGAGAATCTTGGCGCCCGCCGCAACTTGGCGCCGCAGGCGTCGGACGCCATGCTTCCGGTCGGTGAGTTGCCGTGGATTCGACTGCGCTCCGATTTCCGAGAGACGGCCGGTTGGTTTCCACACGTGCGAACCGATGCGAACGGTGTCGCCAACGTCGATCTCCGTCTCCCGGACTCTTTGACGGCGTATCGCATCTCGACGGTCGGTATCAATACCGGCGTCGACCTCGGGTTCGCGAGTGCGCGCGTTCAGGTCTCGAAACCGATCTCTGCGCAGCTCTTCCTGCCGCGCTTCGCGATCGTGGGCGATGAGCTCGAAGCGAGAGCGGTGTTTCACAATCGTACCGAGAAGCGTGTGACGTTGGTTACGGAGTGGACCGTCGACGGCGTCAAGCGCGAGCCGAGGAGTGTCGAGGTCGACGCGGCGTCGCAGGCATGGCAGGTTGTTCCGCTTTCGTGGAAGTCTGTGGGCATTTCGCGAATCGAGGTTCGTTGTGTAGCGAACGGTGGGGCGGGCGCGATACCTCTGAGTGACGCCGTCGAGCGAACGCTCGAGGTCGAGTCGCGCGGCCGCGCGCGCGAGTTTCTCGCGGGTGGAACATTTCGCGGGAAGCATCGCGTCGAGTTTCCCGAGGGCTACACTCCGGAAGACGTACAGATCAGCGTCGGTGTGGGGCGACTCGGCGATGCGCTCGACGGACTCGAGTATCTCGTCGAGTATCCTCACGGTTGCGTCGAGCAGACGATGAGCCGCTTCCTTCCTGCGGTCGCCGTGCGTCGCGCGATCTCCGACAGTGCGATCGACTTGCCCGCCGTGGTTCTCGCGAAGCTCCCGGAGGCCATCGAGCGCGGTCTTCGACGTCTCAACGGATTCCAGAACAAGGATGGTGGTTGGGGGTGGTGGAACGAGGGACGATCCGACCCGCGCATGACCGCGTACGTCGTCTACGGACTCGCGCTGTGTTCGCGGGTCGGCGTCGACGTCGATGCGCAGGCATTGTCGGGCGGGTGCCAGCGTCTCGAGCGTGCTCTCGAGAACGAGAAGCTCTCGGGGGAGATCGAAGCTCGAGCCTGGCGAGCCTTGGCGACGGCAGGGCGTGCGGTGGCGAACGGCCTCGCGGCCGAGATTCGTGCCGAGGGGTTCCGGTCTCGGACGACTCTCGAGCGTCTTCTTCTGACGCTGGCTGCCAGTCACGCGGGGCTTCCGAGGGAGGTCGCAGCCGCGTGGAAGAGCGTGCGCGAGGATCGAGTCGAGAGCACGGAGGAGGTCGCGCTCCGACTGAGGGCGCAGGTCGAGCTCGGTAGCGCGCTGGCGGATTGCGACGAGACGGTCGCAGGGCTCGCCGATCGAAAACGTGGCCATCGTTGGGAAAATACGCGAGCGACGGCCGCGGCGATTCTCTCGCTTTCGAAGATGGTCGGCTATGCGGGCGGCAGCGACTCGATCGTTCGTTCGGTCTCGGTTTCGGTCGATGGTGAGCGAAGCCACGATTCCGTGGCGGCGAAGGCTGGTTCGCCGAAGTCGGTCCACCGATTCGAGCTCGATCTCGACGCCGAGTCGGAGCAGCGTCCGGTGATACTGATCGCTGTGAACGGCGCGGGAGACGAAGACCAACCGCGTGCACAACGGTTTTCGCTGACGGCACGCGGAACGCAACGTCTCGATCTCGCCGAGGCGACGGGTGACGAGGTTCGAGTCGAGCGGAGCTTCGTGGACGGCGATGGGAAGCCCGTCGCGAATCCTGTGGGCGTCGGCGAGACCGTGCGCGTTCGCCTGCGGGTCGTCCTGAAGGAACCACAGCGCTACTTGATCCTCGAAGACCGGCGTCCGGCCGCCTTCGAGTACGTCGACGAGCGACCCGGCGGCACCGCAACCAAAGATCTCGTCCACGCAGAATTCCGCGACGACCGCGCCTCGTTCTTCTTCAGCGAGCTGAGCGAAGGAGACCACGAGATCTTCTACGATCTCCGTGCCGAGTCGCGCGGTCTGAGTCACGCCTTACCTGCGGTCGCGTACCCGATGTACGACGAGGATAAGCGCGGCGAGACGGAGGCGGCGAAGCTGCGGGTCGAGTAGACGCGATTCCGGTCTCTAACGCCTGAGCTCGAGTAGATCCCAGAGGTTGCCGTAGAGGTCGCGAAACACCGCGACGGTGCCGTAACTCTCTTCTTTCGGCTCGCAGACGAACTCGACGCCTCGTTCGCGGTAGCGTTCGTAGTCGCGCCCGAAGTCGTCGGTGTGGAGGAAGAGAAAGACGCGTGCTCCGGTCTGGTTGCCGATGCGCGTCGCTTGCTCGTCGTTCGACGCTCGCGCGAGCAGCAGCTGCGTTCCCGAGGAGCCGGGCGGCTCGACGAGCACCCAGCGTTTGTCCTGCTCGGGAATGTAGGTGTCCTCGACGAGACGGAATCCGAGCGTGTCGACGTAGAACTCGATCGCCTCGTCGTAGTCTCGGACGACGAGCGCGACGTAGCCGATCGATTGTTTCATGATTCGCTCGCGCCGGCGATCGCTCGGCAGCTGGCTACTCGACGGACTGCAGTGCGATCGACGCCTGATTGAGGTAGCTGCACTTGCAGCCGGCCGATCCATCGGGGACGAGCACGATGCCGCCGACGGGCAGCGCGTTGATCCAGCAGCCGAGGCGAAGTCCGCCGTAGTTGTGTGTCGGCGCGCCTTCGGAGGTCTCGTCGAAGTTGTAGTAACCCATCGTCGCGGAGCGGAAGACCATCAGATTTCGTCCCGCCGCGAGAATGCCGCAGCCGTACGAGCGCTTGAACGGGAACGGGCGCTCGACGCCCGTCTTGAGGTCCCACGCGCCGCCCTGAGAGAAGATCGTCTTGCCGTTGATGAGCGGACGCGACTGGTACTTCGCGTCCTTGTCCCAGAGGCGGTAACCGTTCTTCGTGTGGAAGACCGCCATGCGGCCGCCCTTCTCGGAGGCGAGACGGAAGCGCGTCGGTTGGTAGCCCATCAGGAGCGCGCTTGCGTCGACGCTGAGAGCGAGCGTCGTGCCGTAGATCTTGTCGGCCTTGCGCCAGGCGACGTTTCCCGTCTTCGCCTCGAGCGCGACGAGCTCACCGTCGGCGTGCGTCGTTGCGCTCTCTTCGCCGTCACCTTTCTTCGGGCCTTCACGGCGGAAGTCGACCTTGTCCATGACGGCGATCTCCCGATCGATGAGGTACACACGCCCGCCGCCGATCGCGATGGCGTTGTGGCGAATCGAGTTCTTCGCGGGGTATGTCCAGAGGGTCTTCCCGGTCTTCGGGTCGAGAGCGAAGAACGAGAACGACTCGCTGAACTGCTGCGACATGTCTCCCTTGAGGTAGCGCCACTTGACGATGTGGTCCGTGTTCGCGACCGTTCCGTAGACGATGCCATCGACGCATGCGAGGTATCCCCACGTGCCGGCCTTCCCGTCGGGACGCGGGGGAGCCGGGAACTCGGCGGTCTTCTTGCCGCTGAAGAGATCGAGTTGCAGTAGGTGCGTCTTGCGATGGATGTAGACGCTGTCGCCCTCGACGCAGACGTTGCTGCCCGTCCCGGCCGTTCCCAACAGGTGATCCTGGTCGTACGGCTTGAGGATCCCGGGGAGCGAGTACTCCCAGAGCGTGCGACCGTTGTAAGCGTTACTCGCGCGCACCGCGTCGAGGCCTTCGACGACGAGGATACCGCGGTGGAAGAGTGGGGCGGGCGCCCGGCCGTGGCGCTGCGGCATCGGCAGGTCGGCGTCACGAAACCAGAGCATCTTGAGCGGACCGCGGACGAGCACGTCGTCGGAGCAGCACGTGTTGCCCGGGTTCGAGTACTGGTGCGTCCAGCTGCCCGCGCCTTCGAGAGGGCCACGCGTCTTCGGCGTCGCCTTGCTCGGATCGTCGAGGCAAGAGACTCCTCCCCAGGGGCGTGTCAATCGCTCGACCTCGGCCTTCTCGATCGGGATGGCTTCACCCGAGTACTTGCGCTGCGAGACGATCAAGTCAGCGAAGTACTTCGGGTAGGTCGTCTTCGCGAGCGTGCGGTGGTGGACCGTCACCCGCGTGCCGTAGAGGCCCGCGCGCGTGAGGCGTTCACGAGCCTTCGCGACGTTCTTCGGATCTTCGTCGATACAGTAGATCTGCAGGAGACTCTGTCGCGCGAGCTCGATCGCGAGGCTTCCGTCACCGCAGCCGAGGTCGACACAGTAACCTTCGCTGATCTTCGTCGAGCTCAGGATTGCGTCGGCAGCATCGGCCCAGACGGGATCGTGTTGGGGGAGGTCCTGGGGGCGTGCCGGATAGGCGACTTCGTGCTTTTCGCCGTCTGGTGTCGCCTCGAAGCAGTAGAGCAATCCTTCATCGGTCGACGCGTAGAGTCGTCCGGTTGCCGCGGCGCCCCCCTACG
>CAYZGY010000596.1:0-5378 GCA_964478085.1 uncultured Planctomycetia bacterium | reverse complement strand
CGTGCTGAATAAACGCGTCGAGATTCCGAGAAGGTCTCGATCCGGTCGCTTCTCCTCGATGTCGACGCCGATCTCCCCGTCGTGTGTGAACGCGAAGAGGCCCGTGTCCTGCGAGTGCGAGACGTTGAACCAGAGTGGTCGCTCCAGGGGCGGCGCCTCGATCTCGGGCTTCCCCTTCTCGAGGTAACGAAAGCAGATCTCGCGTTCGTCGCCACCGCCGTAGTGCGCGAGCAGCCGACGCAACGTCCCGCGCGCGGTCACGTATCGATCGTGGTCCCGCTCGAAGCGAAAGCGCCCCGCACGCTCGATCTCGTCGGCCGAGAGGATCGCTCGAGAGCGCTCGATCCCGGATCGGCCCGGCCGGAGCGCCGCACTCCAGACGTGAACGCTTCCGGATTCGAGGGGCGGAGATTCAAAGCTCATGGAGTCGGTGCGTCGAGTTGGAGCTCTCGCTGCCGCACCTTCTCGATCTCGGGCCTGAGCGCCTCGCAAATCTTGCCGACGTGCGGCGCGAGCAGGAAGTTGTCGTGGTTACCGGGAATCGAGACGACGCGCGCGCCGCCTTCCGCGTTCGCTCCCCAGCCGAGATCCTCGCCCGATTCGCCCACGTTGGTCGTCGTGCGGAAAAGGAGAATCTCACCCGAGAAGTCCCCGGCTTCGTACTTCTTCGCGGCGTCGTAGAACGCCAAAGCGAGACTATGCGGTATGAGGCTCTGCGGCAAGCGCTTACCGAGCTTGCGATAGACGCGGAGCTTTTGGTTGTTCACCCTCTGCTGCTGATGTCGCCAGAAGATGCGGAAGAACTCTTTCACCGAGGGCCAAAGCCCCTCTTCACGAAAGCGCTTGCGCAGAAGAATCGCGTCCGAATCGTCCGCGTAGAACTCCGGGTGGTAGGTGTCGAAGAGCGTGAGGAGACCGACGGGCCGTCCCGCCTGCCTCAGCTGCTTCGCCATCTCGTACGCGATCACTCCCCCACTCGAGTAGCCACAGATCAGATACGGACCACTCGGGAAGGTCTCTTCCACCTCCTTGACGTACGCCGCAGCCATCTCCCGCAGGCACTCGTGAGGCTTCGAGCGACCGTCCGCACCGCGAGCTTGAAGCCCGTAGCACGTCTGATCGGCGCCGAGCCCGCGGACAAGATCGCTGAATCGAAGCACGTTGCCGCCGACGCCGTGGACACAGAAGAGCGGCAGCTCTCCGTCACCCTCGTGCATGAGAACGAGACTCGAGGTCTCAGCTCGGACGCGATCACTTGCTCGAAGACCCGGCTCCGTCGTTTCCTCTTCCTCGGCCCGCTCACTCTCGACGAATCGTGCCATCTCTTCGATCGTCGGCGCGCGAAAGAGCGTCGCGAGAGGCAGCTCGACGTGGAGCTCCTTCTGAACGCGTGTCATCAGACGCACTGCGAGAATCGAATGACCGCCGAGGTCGAAGAAGTTGTCTCGAATACCGATCGAATCGTTTCCGAGGACGCCCTTCCAGATCGCCGAAAGTGTCCGCTCGGTGTCCGTGCGCGCCTCGACGACCTCCTGCGATCCACCGAGCGGCCGTACGCCCGGGCACTTCGACAGCGCCGCGCGTGCGACCTTCCCACTCGGAGTGAGCGGAGGCTTTTCGAGCGCGAAGAACGCGCTCGGAATCATGTACTCGGGAAGCTCGACTCGGAGGGCCGCTCCGAGAGTCTCGCTCGTCGGCTCCGAGCCCTCGGCAGGAACGAGATACGCGACGAGTCGTCGCTCCGATCCCTCGCCTTCGACGACGACGAAGGCCTCGGCCACCTCGGCGAAGCCATTGAGCGCCGTCTCGACCTCGTCCCGCTCGACCCGGTAGCCGCGGATTTTGACTTGGTGATCGTTTCGACCGAGGAACTCGATCTCGCCGTCCGCTCGGTACCGCGCGAGGTCGCCGCTGGGGTACATCCGCGCCCCTTCGGTCTCGACGAACAGATCGTCGACGAACTTCTCCGCCGTGAGATCCGGTCGATCGTGATAGCCGCTCGCGAGCACGTCACCCGCGATGTAGAGCTCGCCCGTCACCCCGATCGGAACGGGAGCGAGGTTGCGGTCGAGCACGTACATGCGCGCGTTCTCGATCGGCTTTCCGATCGGCGGGACGCCCGGCCACTCGTGAGGAAGTCCTTCGAGCTCGTAGCTCGTCACGACGTGACTCTCGGTCGGTCCGTATTGATTCGTCAGCGTGCACCCGTCGAGTCGACTGAAGAAACGAACGATCGACGGCGTGACATGAAGCTGCTCCCCCGCGGTCACGACCTCGCGCAGCCCTTGCGGAATGATCGTCTCAAGGTCGCCGACCTCCGCGATCTGCTGCAGCGCGATGTACGGCAGGAAGAGTCGCTCGACCGAATCTCGCTTGAGCAGTCGGAGGAGCTCGGACGGATTCTTCCGGACTTCGTCGGAGACGAGCTGGAGCGCACCTCCCGACGCGAAAGTCGCGAAGAGCTC
This sequence comes from uncultured Planctomycetia bacterium, assembly GCA_964478085.1. Lineage (GTDB taxonomy): Bacteria > Planctomycetota > UBA8108 > UBA8108 > UBA8108 > CAYMLL01. Next base: position 2,913 of record CAYZGY010000596.1, on the reverse strand, counting down.
CTGGAACGAGACATCGAAGCTCAGCGACGCGAACTGCAAAGTCCGGCTGCCTCGTCCGACGACCGATTGACCGAGCTGCCACGCGACGAGATTCGTCAACGGACCGTGACGCATCGTCACGCCCTTGGGCTTGCCCGTCGATCCCGAGGTGTAGATCACGTACGCGATGTCGTCGGCGCTCGACTCGACTGCTGGATCGTCGCCCGCGAACGCGTCGAGCGAATCGAACGACGGCCCGATGCGTTCGAGGGGGACTCCGTCAGGCGCTGTGAGTTCCTCGAGGTTCGTCAAGAGAACCTGGATCTTCGAGTCTTCGACGAGGTACGCGCGTCGCTCGGCTGGGTAGCCCGGATCGATCGGCACGTAGGCCGCACCGGCCTTGAGAGCTCCGACGACGGCGACGACCATCTCGATCGACCGCTCGAAGCAGACACCGACGAAGTCGCCACGCTTGACGCCACGCGCTGCGAGAAGACGAGCGATTCGGTTCGAGCGTTCGTCGAGCTCGGCGTACGAGACACGCTCCTCACCGAACACGATCGCGAGCTCGCCTACGAACTTGCTCGCAGCTTTGCGAAAGATGTTCTGCACGCAGGACTCACGGGGCGCGTCCGCGGGCGTATCGTTCCAGGTCTCGAGCAAGAGCTCGCGCTCGTCTCTCGTCAGGATCGACGCGGCACCAATCGACGTGTCCGGGCTGTGGATCAACTGCTCGAGCAACGAGTAATAGTGCCGGACCATCTGCGCGATGGTCGCCTGATCGAAGATCTCGGTCGAGTACTCGAAGTAGCCCTGAATGCCGTCGGGCTTGTCCTGCAGCTCGATGAGCAGGTCGAACTTCGCGGTCTCGTTGTCGACCTCGAGGAACTCCGCGGTGATCCCCGGCAGCTTCAACCACTCGTCGGGCGAAGGCTGCATTGTGAACATCGCCTGGAAGAGCGGATTGTGGCTCAAGTCGCGATCGGGGTTGAGCACCTCGACGACACGCTCGAACGGCACGTCCTGGTTCGCGTAGACCTGCGTCGAGAAGTCACGAACGCGCTGGAGCACGTCGCGAAAGCTCGGATCGCCCGAGAGATCGGTGCGGTACGCGACCGTGTTCGCGTAGAAGCCGACGGAGGTCTCGGTCTCCGCGCGACTGCGATTCGCGATCGGCGAACCGATGATGATGTCGTCCTGCCCCGCGTACTTGAAGAAGAGCACCTTGAGTGCGGCCAGGAAGAGTTGGTACGGCGTCGCTTGCTCGCGTCGGCAGAGCGCACGGCACGCGTCGACGATCTTGCCGTCGAGCGAGATCCACTCCTTCGCACCTGCCGATGACCGTGCCGCCGGGCGACTCGTCTTCTTCGGCAACTCGAGGACGGGAAGTGTCCCGCCGAAACCTGAGCGCCAGAACTCGAGTTGGCTCTCGACCTCGTCGCTCTCGACGAACTCCTGCTGCCAGACGGTGTAGTCGACGTACTGGATCGGCAGCTCGGGAAGCTCGAGCTCGCGTCCCGCCGCACGCGCTTCGTAGAGCTGAGAGACCTCGCTGTACAGCACTCCCATCGACCAACCGTCGGCGATGATGTGATGCACCGTCACCAGAAGCACGTGGTCCTGCTCTCCGACCGCGAGAACCTGCGCGCGGAAGAGCGGCCCACGCTCGAGCTGGAACGGAGTCTTCGCCTCGGCGTGCGCCCTCTGAGAGATCTCATCCTCGAGGTCGTTTGCCGGAATCCCGCTCAGCTCGACGACCGGGACCTCGAACTCGACCTGCTCGGAGACAACCTGCGACGGCTGCCCTTCGACCTGCGCGATCCCCGTTCGCAAAGACTCGTGACGATCGACGACCGCGGCGAGGCAGTCGCGCAGCACGCCGATGTCGAGATCACCACGCAGGCGAATCGCCGCGCTGATGTTGTACGCGGGGCTCCCGGGCTCGAGACGATCGAGAAACCAGAGACGCTGTTGACAGAACGACGCCGGGAAGACGAACACGTGGTTACCCGCTATCTCGTCGTTCATGTCCTCTTTGCCCTCCGCGGCCGCGGGAGCCTCGTTCACGGCGTGATCCTCGGCACGTCCCATGAATGCGCCCCCTACTCGCTGCCCAACGTCGGCCGCCTGACTCGAAACCGATCGCGCGAGACTCGCTTGATGCTCGACGCCGACGACGCGGCGACCTCCTCGCCGTTGTCTCCAAAGACTTCCGCGAGACTCGCGACCGTCGGCTTCTCGAACAATGTCCGCAGTGTGATCGAAGCGTTCCCGAGTCCGCGAATTCGACTCAGCATTTGAGTCAGGAGAAGAGAGTGCCCGCCGAGCTCGAAGAAGTTGTCGTGCACGCCGACCTCCTCGATTCCGAGGGCCTCTTCCCAGATCTCGACGATACTCTTCTGCGTCTCGGTCTCGGCCGCGACGAACGGTGACGAAAGGTCGGGACGCTTGCTCGAAAGCCCTGCGACTCCCGACGCCTCGACCGCGCTGCTCGCGACACCGGCCTCCTCGCGAAGCGCGCGAAGCAGTCCGGTCAAGTCACAGGTCGACACCGCGACTTGCGGCGCGAGCTCGAAGCGAAGGATTCTCTCGAGCGCCTCGATGCCGCTTCGCGGATCGATCATCGACTCCTCGAGGACCGAGCCAGCCGTATCCGACCCCGGCTTGGACGCGCCGGCACCGTCCACGGAACTCTCGTCCTGCGCGATTCGCTCGACGCGGACCATCGAGAATCCTTCGATGCGCGCGAGACAGCCTCCCTGAGCATCGACGACGTCGATGTCGAAGACGGCCATCGATCCGCCCGCGCCACGATCACTGCGACTGCGCACGTGACTGCGCACCTCGCGACCGATGGCGCCGAGAACTTGCACGCGGTCGTACGAGAGAGGAACGTAGAAGCCCTCGGCCTCGCCGTAGCCCTCGAGAAGCGGC